>CACFKJ010000016.1 GCA_902566805.1 uncultured Pelagibacteraceae bacterium | reverse complement strand
TTATTGGAAAAACTAAAGTTGAGGGGGTCATTGTTGATAAGATAATTTTAGGAGAACCAGATGAAAGTGGAAGAAAAAAACCAATAGTTAAAAAAGATTCAGAATATGAAATAAAATCAGACTTAGTAATTAAAGCATTAGGATTTGATCCTGAAGATTTACCTAAATTATTTAATTGTAATGATTTGAAGTTAACAAAGTGGGGAACAATAAAAATAGATTTTGATAGCATGCAAACATCTATTGAAGGAGTTTTTGCTGCAGGAGATATTGTAAGAGGAGCCTCTTTAGTAGTATGGGCGATAAAAGATGGAAGAGATGTTGCTCAATCAATTATAAATTACTTAAAATCAATTGAAAAACAAAAAGTTGCATAATGGAAAGTATAAGAAAAAAAAATATAAAATTACTTAAAAAAAATTATGTTTATTCTGAAAGCATGGAGCATGACGCATGTGGTGTAGGATTAGTTGCATCAACAGAAGGAAACAAATCCAGAAAAATTGTAGAATACGGAATTCAAGCTTTAAAAGCAGTCTGGCATAGAGGAGCAATTGATGCCGATGGAAAAACAGGTGATGGAGCAGGAATACATATAGAAATTCCTACCGATTTTTTTATAGAAAAAATTGAGAACTATGGCCGTAAGTATGATGGAGGAGTAATTTGTGCAGGTATGATTTTCTTACCTAGAAATGATTATAATTCTCAAGAAAAATGCAAAACACTCATAGAAAAAAATCTCTTAAATAATGAATTTATTATTTATAGGTGGAGACAAGTTCCAATAAATACAAGCGTATTAGGAAGCAAAGCTGAAACTACAAGACCTGAAATAACTCAAGTTTTATTTACACCAAAAAATAAACTACTTGATGGAAAAAATTTAGAAAGAAAACTCTATGAAACAAGAAGAAAAATAGAGAAAGAGTGTAAAGAAAACAATTTAAATCAATTTTATATCTGTTCGTTTAGCTCTAAATCAATAATTTACAAAGGTATGTTTTTAGCAGAAGCACTATCCGAATTTTATTTAGATTTACAAGATAGTAGATTTATATCTAGATATGCAATTTTTCATCAAAGATTCTCAACAAATACCGCACCAAGCTGGGACTTGGCACAACCTTTTAGAGCAATTGCCCATAATGGAGAAATAAATACTTTAAAAGGAAATATAAATTGGATGAAAGTTCATGAGCAAGAAATGTTTAGTCCCTTTTTTGAAGATATGCAAAATTTAAAACCAGTTATACCTGAAGGTAATTCGGATTCTGCAGCTTTAGATAATGTATTCGAACTTTTAAACATATCTGGACATTCAGCTCCATTAGCAAAACTAATGTTGATACCAGATGCATGGTCAAAAAAAAGTGAGACTTTGCCAAAAGAACACATGCAACTATTTAATTTTTTAAATAGTACAATGGAACCATGGGACGGTCCAGCAGCAATCGCAGGAACAGATAATGAGTGGGTTATTGCTGCAACTGATAGAAATGGGCTTAGACCTTTGAGATATACAATAACTGAGGATAATCTTTTATTTGCAGGTTCAGAGACTGGCATGGTTGACATAGATGAAAAAAAAATTTTATCAAAAGGAAGATTGGGTCCAGGAGAAGTTATAGGACTAAGAATCGAAAAAGGTAAGGTTTTTTCAAATAGTGAAATAAAAAATTATTTAGCAAAAGAATATAAAAATTTTAATAATCAAATTATAGATTTAGATAAAAAATTTATAATTCAAAAAGAAAAAGAAAAATTTAAAGGAACCGATTTAAAACAGAGACAACATGCTTTTGGATTTAGTTTGGAAGATTTAGAGTTAATACTTCATCCGATGGTTGAGGACGGAAAAGAAGCAACAGGATCTATGGGTGACGATACACCTTTAGCTGTTCTTTCAGATAAATATAGACCTTTGTATCATTTTTTTAGACAAAACTTCAGTCAAGTAACAAATCCACCAATTGACTCTTTAAGAGAAAATAAAGTAATGAGTTTGAAAACAAGATTTGGAAATTTAGGAAATATTTTAGATTTTAACAACCTTACAGAAGAAAATATATATGTTTTGAATTCTCCAATTTTATCTAACTCTCAATTTGAAAAATTTGTAAAATTTTTTGGAAAAAATTTCAAAATTTTTGATTGTACATTTAAATTAAATGAATCTTTAGAAGAAGCTATACATAATTTAAAAAAAGATTGTGAAGAATCTGTTAGGCAAGGTGTTACACAAATTATACTTTCAGACAAAAATATTTCTGAAAAAAGATGCGCAATACCAATGCTTTTGTGTATTGGTGCAATAAATAGTAATTTAATTAATTTAGGTCTTAGAGGATACGTATCTATAAATGTTCAGTCAGGTGAGACGATGGATACACACTCATTTGCTACAATGATTGGTATGGGAGCTACTACAATTAACCCTTATTTAGCATTTGATAGTATTTACGAAAGATATAAAAAAAAATTATTCGGAAATTTAAACTTCGATGAATGTATATTCAATTATATTAAATCAATAAATCTTGGGCTTTTAAAAATAATGTCAAAAATGGGTATTTCAGTAATTAGTTCATATAGAGGGGGAAGTAATTTCGAAACAGTAGGATTAAGCAGAACAATTGTAAATGAGTTTTTTCCCGGGGTATTATCAAAAATCTCAGGAATAGGTTTAACTGGAATAGAAAAAAAAATTAAAAAGATTCATAAAGAAGCATTTATGTCGTATTCAAATGTTCTTCCAATTGGTGGAATTTATAGATACCGAAAAAATGGTGAGACGCATCAATATCAAGGTAGATTGATACATTTATTACAAAGTGCTGTGGTTCAAAAATCTTATACAACATACAAAAAATATTCTGAGGGAATACATGATTTACCACCAATAAATTTAAGAGACTTGATTGATTTTAAAAAAAGGACATCCATAGATATTGATGAAGTTGAACCTATTGAAAGTATACTTAAAAGATTTGGAAGTGGGAGCATGTCACATGGGGCTTTGTCAAAAGAAGCACATGAAACCTTAGCAATTGGAATGAATCGAATTAAAGGAGCTTCTTGTAGTGGCGAAGGAGGAGAGTCATCAGAGAGATTTAAAATTTTACCAGATGGGGACACATCAAATTCTAGGGTAAAACAAATTGCCTCTGCTAGATTTGGAGTAACTATTGATTATCTTAACAATTGTAACGAAATCGAGATTAAAATAGCGCAAGGTGCAAAACCAGGCGAAGGTGGCCAACTACCTGGATTTAAAGTTACAAAAGAAATTGCAAAACTAAGATATTCTACACCAGGAGTTACATTAATTTCTCCTCCTCCACATCACGATATATATTCAATAGAGGATCTTGCACAATTAATTTATGATTTAAAACAAATTAATCCCAATGCTAGAGTTGCTGTAAAATTAGTTGCTTCATCAGGAATTGGAACAATTGCTGCAGGAGTTGCAAAGGCTAAAGCAGATATTATTTTAATTTCGGGCCATTCTGGTGGAACCGGAGCTACTCCACAAACGAGTGTTAAATATGTTGGAATACCTTGGGAGATGGGATTAACAGAGGCAAATCAAGTTTTAACATTAAACAATTTAAGACATACCGTGACATTAAAAACTGATGGGGGAATTAAAACAGGAAGAGATGTAATTATTGCTGCCATGATGGGTGCTGAAGAATTTGGTGTTGCAACAGCATCACTTGTTGCTATGGGTTGCATTATGGTAAGACAATGCCATTCCAATACTTGTCCTGTAGGAGTTTGTACACAAGATGAAAATTTAAGAAAAAAATTTACAGGAACTCCTGAAAAAGTTGTTAATCTTTTTCAGTTTATTGCTCATGAAACAAGGGAGATATTAGCTAAACTAGGGTTTAAGTCTTTAGATGAAGTTATAGGAAGAACAGATTTATTAAAGCAAGTGAGCAAAGGATCTTCAAATTTGGATGACCTAGACTTAAACCCTCTATTTGTTCAAGCTGATCCAGGTAAAAATAAAAGGTATTGTGAAGTTAAAAAAATAAATAAAGTACCAGATACTCTTGATCAAGAAATTTGGGGACAAATCAAAGATAAAATAAAATTAAATAAAAAAATAGACTCTATATTTAAAATAAAAAATACTCATAGAGCTGTAGGAACTAGAATTTCATATGAATTATACAAAAAATTTGGAAAAGATTATTTAAAAGATGAACAAATTTGTTTAAACTTTAAAGGCTCAGCAGGACAATCTTTTGGTGCATTTGGAATTAAGGGATTGAAATTAAACTTAATTGGTGATGCAAATGATTATGTAGGCAAAGGTCTTTCGGGAGCAATAATTTCAATAGGGCTGCAAGAAGATAGTAAACTAGAAAGTAATTTGAATACAATTATTGGTAACACAGTGCTTTACGGAGCAACATCTGGAGAATTATATGCATCTGGACAAGCTGGCGAAAGATTTGCTGTAAGAAATTCAGGAGCAAATGCGGTTGTAGAAGGATGTGACTCTAATGGCTGTGAGTATATGACTGGCGGAAACATAGCTATACTGGGAAATGTAGGTGATAATTTTGCGGCAGGAATGACAGGAGGTATGGTTTTTGTGTATGATAAGGATTTAGAATTTGAAAAAAGAGTTAATCCTGACTCAGTAGTTTGGATAAGACCCGAAACAAAATATTGGAAAAATTTATTATATAACCTTTTAAAAAAACATTACGAAAATACAAAATCTAATCATTCAAAAAGAATTTTGGATAACTTTGAATTTGAGATAAAAAATTTTTTTCAAATATGTCCTAAGGAAATGCTAGATAAGTTAGAATACCCAATTTCTGAAAAGACAATTAATTACGCTAGCTAAGGGACAATTTTACTATTTTATCTAGTTCATTTACTAAAATTTTAATATTTTTTTTTGATGATAAACTATGATCACCATTTTTAATAATTCTTATTTTTTTATTTGCTTTTTTGAATAGTTTTAAAATTCTCCTAGAATAAACCACTGGAACAGCTTCATCTTTACTACCATGAACCATAGTGACAAAAGATTTACTGTAAATTGGATTATTTAAAACCTTATTTTTAAATCCATCTTTAATTAATTGGTATGAAATTGGGTAAGTATATGATCCATGTTTTAAATTATATATACCTTGTTTTTTTGTTTCAATTTTCATTTTTTTTGAAAATTTTTTCCACATTAATTTATCCAAAAACTCAGGCGCGGAACCTATCCCTAAAAAACCAAATATTTGTTTTTTGATAGTTTTAAATAAATTTAAAGATATCCAGGCACCCATACTAGATCCAATTAAAATAATTTTTTTTTTTTTAATTTTATTTTTTATTAAAATTTTACTTTCTGTTGACCATTTAGTTATATTTCCATCTGTGAATTTTCCAGTGGATTTTCCATGTCCAGAATATTCTAATGCCAAAAAGCCTATTTTTTTTGATTTACAATAATTGAGAAACGCCTTGGGCTTTTTCCCTTCTAAATCAGACATAAACCCATGTAAGAAAACAACAAATAAATCAGATTTTGTATTTTGAGATAAATATCTTAATTTTTTTTTTGTTGAAATTTTAAAAAATTTAAATTTTCTCATAAAACATATTTCAATAATATGGTATTATATATGATTATTAAATGTCTTCTAAATTAAAAGTTTTACAAGTAATTCCTAAACTTGGATATGGTGGTGCTGAGACTGGATGTTATGATTTAGCTCACTATTTGCATGAACAAGGTTGCAAATCTTACATTGTGACAAGCGGTGGTGAATTATTACAATTTATAAACAAAAAAAAAGTAAAATTAGTAAGATTACCTGTTCATAGTAAAAACCCAATTATTATTCTATTAAACTCAATTATATTAACCCTTTTAATTTTAATACTTAATATCACTATTGTACACGCAAGAAGTAGGGCTCCAGCATGGTCATGTTTAATTGCAACTAAAATTACTGGAAGAAAATTTGTTACAACATTTCACGGAACATATAATTTTAATAGTTCGATCAAAAAATATTATAATTCTGTTATGTTAAAATCAAACTTAATAATTGCAGGTTCTAATTTTATATTTTCTCACATTAATGAAAATTATTCAAAATATTTAAATCCAAAGAAAAAATTTTTAGTAATATTTAGAGGAATAAATACTGATTATTTTAGTAAAAAAAAAATTAAAGAAAAAGATGAAGAAAAATTAATAAAAAAATGGGGAGTTGATAAAGAAAGAAAAATTTTTCTTTTACCTGGAAGACTTACTGCTTGGAAAGGCCAAGAATTATTTATTGAGGCTTTAAGTAAACTTAAAAATAATGAACCTAATAAAAAGTTTATGGCTTTAATTCTTGGCGACGACCAGGGAAGAAAAATTTATAAAAAAAAGCTTCAAAGATTAGTTGAGCAGCATAGACTAATTGAAGAAGTTAAATTTATTGATAAATTTAATATAATGCCAATTGCTTATAAAATTTCTGATGTTATTTTTTCGTGTTCTATTGAACCTGAGGCATTTGGAAGAGTAAGTGTTGAAGCTCAATCAATGGAAAAACCAATTATTGCAAGCAATATTGGAGGTTCTCTAGAAACTATAAAACATGAAAAAACTGGATTTTTATTTCCAGCTGGAGATATTAATGCTTTATATAGAAATATGTCTGAAATATTTGATTTGTATCCGGCCACATTAGAAGTCATGGGTACAGAGGGAAGAAAAAATGTTATAAAAAAATTTAATGTTGAAAAAATGTGTTTTTCTACTTATTCAGAGTACAAAAAACTTATTAATTAAATGCCAAACATAACTTTACCAGATGGAAATGTACTTACTTTTGATAAAAAAGTAACAGGCTTAAAAGTAGCTGAAAAAATCAGCAAATCTTTATCAAAGCAAGCATTAGTAATCAGTATCAATGGTCAATTAAAGGACCTTAATTATGAAATAGATAAAGATTGTTCAATAAAAATTTTTACTTCAAAAGACAAAGAAGGTATCGAAACTATACGACATGATACTGCTCATATTTTAGCTATGGCCGTTCAAGAACTTTTTCCTGGCACCCAAGTAACAATTGGACCAGTTATAGAAAACGGTTTCTATTATGATTTTGCTAGAAAAGATTCTTTTACTCAAGAGGATCTTCTTAAAATTGAAAAGAAAATGCAAGAAATTGTTGAAAGAGATGAGCCTACACATAGAGAAGTATGGGAAAGAGATAAAGCTATTGAACATTTCAAAAAAGCTGGTGAAATTTATAAAGCGGAAATAATTAAAAGTATTCCAAAAGGGGAAGAGGTCTCATTATATTTTCATGGGAAATGGCACGATTTATGTAGGGGTCCTCATTTACTTTCAACAGGCAAGGTCGGAAAATTTTTTAAACTAACAAAAGTTGCAGGAGCTTATTGGAGAGGAGACTCAAACAATGAGATGCTTCAAAGAATTTATGGTACTAGTTGGTCTTCACAAAAAGATCTTGATGATTATCTAAAAAGAATTGAAGAAGCAGAAAAACGAGACCATAGAAAATTAGGTAAAGAAATGGATTTATTTCATTTTAGAGAAGAAAGCCCAGGTTCAGTTTTTTGGCATGAAAAAGGATGGAATTTATTCCAAAAATTAATCTCATACATGAGACAAAAACAAGATGAAGCTGGTTATAAAGAAATTAATACTCCAGAAATTCTCGATAGAAGTTTGTGGGAAAAATCAGGACACTGGGAGAAATTTGGAGCAAACATGTACACATCAACTACACCTGACGAAAAAGTATTTGCAATTAAACCAATGAATTGCCCTGGTTGTGTTCAGGTTTTTAATCAAGGGTTAAAAAGTTATAGAGATTTACCTTTAAAAATGTCTGAGTTTGGTAAAGTCCATAGATATGAGCCATCAGGTGCTTTGCATGGATTATTAAGGGTAAGAGCATTTACTCAAGATGACGCTCATATTTTTTGTACAGAAGATCAAATTACAGAGGAATGTCTGAGTGTAACAAATTTAATTTTAGAAATTTATAAAGATTTAGGATTTGAAAATGTAATTTTAAAATATTCTGACAGACCTGACCTTAGAGTGGGAGATGATGACGTCTGGGATAAATCTGAAAAAGCTTTACTTGAAGCAATTAAAGAATCTAAACTTGAATATAGTATAAATAAAGGAGAGGGTGCTTTTTATGGTCCAAAAATAGAATTTGTTCTTCGAGATGCTATAGGAAGAGATTGGCAATGCGGAACTTTACAGGTTGATTTGAATTTACCTGGTCGATTAGGAGCATCATTTGTTGATAAAGATGGATCTAAAAAAGTACCGGTTATGTTACATAGAGCATTATTTGGATCATTAGAGAGATTTATTGGAATTTTAATTGAAAATTATGCTGGGAAGCTTCCATTTTGGATTTCACCATTGCAAGCAATGGTTATCCCGGTTTCGGATGATTTTAATACCTATGCAATTGAGGTAAATAAAAAATTAAAAAAATCAGGTATAACTAGTGAAGTAGATTTAAAAAATCACAACTTAAACTACAAAATAAGAGAACATTCTCTTACAAAAATACCACTTCTATTAATTTGTGGAAAAAAAGAAGTTGACTCTAATACTGTAACTATTAGAAGATTGGATTCTAAAGAACAAGAAAATATGGAAATAAAAAAATTGATTGAAAAATTTTCATCTCAAGCAAAATCTCCTTCTTAATAAGTGCCAAATATTAAACAAAATTATTTTCAAAGAAGAACAAAGCCTAAAGGTCCGAAATCAAATTTCAAAATTACCTCTAACGAAGTTCAAGTAATAACTTCGGACGGTCAAAATTTAGGTATTTTAAATTTAAACGAAGCAATTAATAAAGCTAAAAGTGAAGGTTTAGATTTAATTGAAATTGCACCAAATGCAAAACCTCCTGTTTGTAAAATAATGGACATGGGAAAATTTAAATATGATCAACAAAAAAAAGCCAACAAGGCAAAAAAAAAGCAAAAGAAAATTGAATTAAAGGAAATCAAGTTAAGACCAGTGACAGAAGTTCATGATTATACTTTTAAGATTAAAAATGCACAAAAATTTTTATCTAAAGGAGATAAGGTGAAATTCACTATAAGATTTAAAGGAAGAGAATTACAGCATTCCCACCTAGGTAATGAATTAATGGATAAAATAAAACAAGATATTCAAGAAATTGGCAAAGTTGAGTCTCAGCCAAAGTTCGAAGGCAAACAAATGACAATGGTTATACAGCCATTATAAGCAATTATTGTAGTTGTAAAATAATACTAATATTAGTATAAAGCCCAGCAATATGCCAAAATTAAAAACTAAAAGTTCAGCAAAAAAAAGATTTAAAATAACATCCAGAGGCAAAGTTATAATGGGTCAGGCTGGAAAAAGACATGGCATGATAAAAAGAACGAATTCACAAATTAGAAAACAAAGAGGCACAGCAGTTATGTCTAAACAGGACAGTAAAATAGTTAAATCTTATATGCCTTACACTTTAAGAGGATAACATGGCAAGAGTAAAAAGAGGAACAACAAGTAATGCTAAACATAAAAAAGTTTTAAAGGCTGTTAAAGGTCAGTGGGGAAGAAGAAAAAATACTATAAGAGTAGCTAGACAGGCAATGGAAAAGGCATTGCAATATGCTTATAGAGATCGAAGAAATAAAAAAAGAAATTTCAAATCCTTATGGATCCAAAGAATAAATGCAGGTGTAAGATCAGAGGGACTTACATATTCAAAGTTTATTAATGGACTTAACAAGTCAGGAATTAAAATAGATAGGAAGATTCTAGCTGAAATTGCTTACGATAATCCAGAAGCATTTAAATCCATCGTTAAAAAAGCACAAGCTGCCCTTAGCTAATCTAACTATTGTTTTTCTTAAGTTTAGAAATAATCTGTAAAAATGTCAGATTTTGAAAAATTAAAAAATCAATTAATAAACAAACTTACTGAAGCTAAAAATTCAAAAGAAGTAGATCTAATAAGGACTGAAATTTTTGGCAAGAATGGTTTAATTAATTCAGAATTTAAAAAACTTGGTTCTTTATCACCGGATGAGAAGAAAAATGTAGCATCAAAAATTAATAATGCAAAACAAGAACTAACAAAATTATTTAATAAGAAATTATCGTCTTTAGAAAATTTTGAGATAGATGAAAGAGTCAAAAATGAGAAAGATGATGTAACTCTTCCAGAAAAAGATTTTAGAATAGGAAAAATTCATCCTGTTTCCCAAGTGATAGATGAAATATCATCTATATTTTCTGAGATTGGTTTTAGCGTTGAAGAAGGCCCTGATATAGAAACTGAATATTATAATTTTACAGCTCTGAACACTCCAGAAAATCATCCAGCAAAAGATATGCATGATACTTTTTATCTCGAAGAGAATATGAAAACTTTATTAAGAACTCATACATCGCCTGTTCAAGTAAGAACAATGTTAAATGGAAAACCTCCTTTTAAAATTATAGCACCTGGCAGAACTTATCGAAGTGATAGTGATCAAACACATACACCAATGTTCCACCAACTTGAGGGACTTCATATTGATAAAAATATAACAATGGGACATTTAAAAGGTTGTTTAAATTATTTTATCAAAGAATTTTTTGAATTAGAAAAAATTAAAATGAGATTCAGACCAAGCCATTTTCCTTTCACAGAACCGTCTGCAGAAGTTGATATAGGCTATAGAATTGAAAACAATAAAATTATTATTGGAGAAGGCGATAAGTGGTTGGAAATACTTGGTTGTGGAATGGTACATCCAAATGTGCTCAAAAATTCAAAAGTAGATCCAAATAAATTTCAAGGATTCGCATTTGGTATAGGTATTGATCGATTGGCAATGTTAAAATATGGAATTAATGATCTAAGATCTTTTTTTGAGAGTGATTATAGATGGCTTAATTACTATGGATTTGATCCACTTGATGTTCCAACAAATTATCGAGGTTTAAGTAAATGAAATTAACAAGAGAATGGCTTAAAGATCATTTAAAAACTAATAAAACAGAGTTACAAATAATTGAAAAATTAAACAATATTGGTCTAGAGGTAGAAAAAGTTGAACCTGTAAAAAATGAATTAAGCGATTTTCTTATTGCTAAGATAATAAAAGCAGAAAAACATCCTAATGCCGATAGATTAAAATTGTGCCATGTAGATATTGGTCAAAATGATTTAGTAAAAGTTGTTTGTGGTGGGCCAAATGCAAAAGATAATTTACTCACAATATATGCGCCTCCAGGATCTGTAATTCCAAAAAATAACATGAAATTGGAGATTTCAAAAATTCGAGGAGAAACATCCTATGGAATGCTTTGCTCAGAATCAGAATTAAATATATCGGACGAAAGCGACGGTATAATAGAGTTAAATAAAAAATATAAATCTCAAATAGGAAAAAGTTATTTTAACGAATCTCAAGATAACGTTATAGAATTATCAATAACTCCTAATAGACCTGATTGTTTGGGTATAAGAGGTATAGCTAGAGATTTATCCTCAGCTGGATTTGGAAAATTAACAGATAACAAAATTAAAAAAGTAAAAAGAAATGGGAAACAAAATTTAAAAGTTAAAATTCAAAAATCTAAAAATCAGGCTTGCAGTATGTTTGGCAGTTGTTTAATTAAAAATATTAAAAATCAAGAAAGCCCAGATTGGTTAAAAAAAAGACTACTTTCACTTGGCTTGAGACCTATTTCCGCGGTTGTTGACATAACGAACTATGTAATGTTTGATCTAAATAGACCGTTACATGCTTATGACGCAGATAAAATAAATAAAGAAATAATAGTAAGAAATTCAAAGAAAAATGAGAAGTTTAAAGCATTAGATAACAAAGATTATAATTTAGATGATGGAATGTGTGTTATATCAGACCATCAAGGGGTGTTAGGTTTAGGTGGAATTATTGGTGGAATCAGATCTGGAACAGAATTAGATACAAAAAATATATTGTTAGAGTCTGCATTCTTTGATCCAGAGATAACTCGAAAAACAGCTAAAAAATTAGATTTAAACAGTGATGCAAAATTTAGATTTGAGAGAGGAATTGATCCTAATTCAATTTTAATTGGACTTGAAAAAGCTTCAGCAATGATTGTTGAAATTTGTGGAGGTCAAGCCTCAAATATAGATATTCAATCAACACAACAATTCAAATTAAAAAAAATAAACTTTGATCCAAAAATTGTAGAAAAAATTGTTGGTTTGAAAACTAAATTACAGGATATAACTAAAATTTTGGGAGATTTGGGTTTTAAAGTTAAGAAAAAAGGAAAAATACTAACTATTGAAGTTCCAAGTTGGAGACCAGATATACATGGTGATGTCGATTTAGTTGAAGAAATAATTAGAATTAAGGGGTTTAATAATATTCAATCAATTGAACCAGAAAAAAAAAGAATAAAACCAACTTTAAATTTTTTTCAAAGAAACTTTCATTTAGCACAAAGATCTGTAGCCTCTAAAGGATATTTAGAGTCAATAACATGGTCGTTTACTGATGAGAAATTAAATAATATTTTTAAAGAAAAATATCAGGAAGCTAAAATTGTTAATCCTATAAGTTCTGATTTAAATGTATTACGAAGTTCATTGTACCCAAATTTAATTCATGTGTTAAACAAAAATATTGATAGAGGTTTTGACGACCAGTCATTATTCGAAATTGGACCATTATTTATCGGAAATAAGCCAGGACAGCAAATTACTGTTGTGTGCGGAATTAGAAAAGAAAATTTGTTTGATGTTTATGGAATTAAAAAAGATCTTGTACAAACTTTATTAGAACTTGGAATAAATAAAAAAGAGACTACGATTGATACTAATACACCAAGTTATTATCATCCTGGAAGATCTGGATCAATCATAACAAAAAAAGATAATATATTGTTAGCTTATTTTGGAGAAATTCATCCAAAAGTAGTAGATAAAGTTTATGGATTTGAAATTTTTTTAGAAAATTTAGTTAAATTTAAAAGCTATAATAAAAAGACGAAACCAACAGTGACTTTTTCAGATTATCAAAAATCTGAAAGAGATTTTGCTTTCGTTGTACAAAAAGATTTAAAAGCCCAAGAATTAGTTGAGATCATTTGGAATGTTGACAATTCTTTAATAAAAAATGTTAAAATATTTGATGTCTACCAGGGAGATAATATTCCTTCAGATAAAAAATCAATAGCATTAAAAGTTACTATTCAGTCAGACTTCAAAACTTTAAATGAAAAAGATTTAAATGACATTTCTCAAAAGATTATTTCTAATGTAGAAGAAAAAGTTGAAGCCAAATTAAGATCTTAATGAGCGAAATTAGTCACATTAGAAATTTTGCAATTATTGCACATATAGATCATGGCAAATCTACTATTGCAGATAGAATAATTCATAAATGTGGAGGACTTTCAGAAAGAGAAATGAAGGCACAAGTATTAGATTCAATGGATATAGAAAGAGAAAGAGGAATTACCATAAAAGCACAAACAGTTAAGCTAAATTATACTGCAAAGGATGGCAAAAAATATATTTTTAATATAATTGATACACCTGGACATGTAGATTTTAGTTATGAAGTCAGCAGGTCGCTTTATGCATGTGAAGGATCAATATTAATTGTAGATAGTACCCAAGGAGTTGAGGCTCAGACATTAGCTAATGTTTATCAAGCATTAGATATTAATCATGAAATAATTCCTGTATTAAACAAAATTGATCTACCCGCGTCTGATATAGATAAAACAAATAAACAAATAGAGGATGTCATAGGGATTGATACGTCAAATTCTGTACCATGCTCAGGAAAAACAGGCGAAGGAGTTGAAGAAATTCTAGAGCAGATAGTTCAAAAATTACCCGCTCCCAAAGGACTTTCGAATGAAAAGTTGAAATGTTTATTAGTTGATAGCTGGTATGATACTTATCTTGGAGTAGTTATATTAGTAAGAGTAATTAATGGAAAAATCTCAAAAAATATGAAAATTAAAATGATGTCTACAAACCAAGAATATTTAATTGAAAAAGTTGGAGTTTTTACACCGAAACCTAAAGATATAAATGAATTAAATTCAGGAGAAATAGGTTTTATAACAACTGGAATTAAAGTTTTGTCAGATACAAAAGTAGGTGACACAATTTGTGATGCAAGCCATCCTATACAAGAAGCCTTGCCAGGATTTAAGCCCAGCAAACCAGTTGTATTTTGTGGATTATTTCCAGTTGATAGCTCTGAGTATCAAAAATTGAAAGATGGACTTGCCAAACTTCAATTAAACGATGCCAGTTTCTCATTTGATGCAGAATCTTCTTCTGCTCTAGGATTAGGATTTAGATGTGGATTTCTAGGACTACTACACTTAGAAATTATTACAGAAAGATTAGAAAGAGAGTTTGATATAAATCTTTTAACAACAACACCAGGTGTAGTTTATAAAATACATTTGAATAATGGAGAAATTAAAGATTTACAAAATCCATCTAGCTTACCTGATCCTACACTTATTAAAATTATTGAAGAACCCTGGATAAAAGCAACAATTATAACACCAGACCAATATTTAGGATCAATAATTAAAATATGTCAAAATAAAAGAGGAGTACAAACAAATCTGAGTTATTCAGGTAATAGAGCTGTAATAAGTTATGAACTACCACTGAACGAGGTAGTTTTTGACTTCAACGATAGACTAAAATCCATGACAAGTGGATATGCTAGTTTTGACTATGAAATTCTTGGACATAGAGAAGGCGATCTTGTTAAAATGAATATATTAGTGAATTCGGAGTCAGTTGATGCATTAGCAATGATGATTCATAAAGATTTCGCTCAAGCTACAGGTCGAGAAGTATGTGAAAAACTTAAAGACTTAATTCCAAGACATAATTTTATGATACCAATACAAGCAGCTATAGGTGGTAAAATTATAGCAAGAGAAACAATCAAGGGCTATAAAAAAGATGTTCTAACCAAAATTCACGGTGGGGGAGCAGTAGATAGAAAAAGAAAACTTCTTGAAAAGCAAAAAAAAGGAAAAGCAAGAGCCAAACAATTTGGAAAGGTTGAAATTCCACAAGAAGCATTTATTGGAGTTTTAAAAATTAATAAAGAAAATTAATTTTTTATAAATTTAAATTTTTTTTTAGATAAACGATTTTCAATTTTAAATAATAATTCATAAACCTTTAAATTCGAACTAATATCGTTAATTTTATTTTTATTATAAAATTTTTCTAATAATAATTTTACAGTTTTTTGATTTTTATTATCGTATCCATTGTAGATTTCTGTTTTTCTTTTGTTATAAATTATAAATTTTTTTGTTGGTACTTTAAGTTGATTTGAAAAATCAACAAAAATTTTTAAATAATTAAAATAAAATGTTAGTTCAAGTTTTTCAAAAACTACTCCTTTTTTAATTTTTTTTGAATATTTGATAATATCAAATTTTTTAGGTATTCCAAAAAAATTAATTATTATTGCTAGAGGATGTGGCAACCAGTCGATAAATGGTTTTTTATAAGAATTTACTTTTTCCCATTTACCATAAATCATTTTTATTTTATTTACATTTTTAAACTTATAAAACTTATTTATTATTTTATATTTTTCAAAGTTTAAGACATCATTATGATGTATAGCTATTTTTTTATTATAATTCTTATTTATATAAGATAGTTTTTTTAATTGATTTAAATTTTTAACTATTGGTTTTTCAATAATAATATTTTTTTTTGCTTTGTATGCCAGTTTTAAATACTTCAGATGTGTTTCTATTGGAGATGTAATTATAAATAGATTTATTTTTTTTGAATTAAAAAAATTATTAATTGATTGAGATCCATTTTTAATTTTTGTTTTGGTGAGAACATCAACAAGCTTAAATTGACTTTTTTTTTTTATTTCTCTAGCAAAAATTTTACCCATCTTTCCGTGCCCTACAAGCCCAACATTAAAAGTTTTCATTATATTATTTTTGGCTTAGGAAAAGGCACAAGAAATTTTCCACCTCTTTTTTTAAAATTTATATTTTTTTTAATATTTTTAATGATAACATCTGAGTAATTCCAAGCAAATATAATCAATATATCAATCTCTTTAGAGTTTAACATATTAGGACTTAAAATTTTTATTGAAGTTCCAGGAAGGTATAAACCTTGTTTTAACTTATTATCATCAAAGATAAACTTAATATTATTTTT
This sequence comes from uncultured Pelagibacteraceae bacterium, assembly GCA_902566805.1. GTDB lineage: Bacteria > Pseudomonadota > Alphaproteobacteria > Pelagibacterales > Pelagibacteraceae > Pelagibacter. The sequence continues at coordinate 3,063 of CACFKJ010000016.1, read as the reverse complement.
TTTAGACAATTCAAAATAATTTAATAAAGTGGTTGTTTTTGCAGCCGCACCATAACCAGCAATTTTGTAATTTTTTTTATTAAATTCTTTTAAAATAATATGTAATTTATTTTTACATTCATTTATTTCTTTTTCAAATTTCTTATAAGTATTGATATAAAATAATTTAAATTTTTCTTTTTCCATTTTTAATTGTTTATTAATTTTCTTTTGATTTTTAAATTTAGAATTTCTAGAAACATAAACTCTCAAAGAGCCACCTTGAGCATCTGTTATTTTAAAATTTATTAATTTTAATTTAAATTTTTTTAAAAATTTTGATATTGGAAATAATGCATGATAATCTAAGTGTTCATGATAAATTGTATCAAATGTATTTTTTTGAAGAACTGATTTTCTATAAGATACTTCAAATATAAATATACCATTATGTGTTAATAAATTTCGAACACCTAAAAAAAAATCATTTAAATTTTCAACATGTGCACATACATGATTCGCTGTTATAATATCAAATCGGCCATATTTTTTTTTAATTACATTACTGCTATTTTTTGTAAAAAAATTATCAATTTGATTTATACCTTTATGATTAGATATTTTTTTTAAATTTCTGGCAGGATCTATACCCAATCTAAAAAATTTTTTTTTATTAAAAAATCCTAAAAAAGTTCCATCATTTGAAGCTATATCTAATATTTTTATTTTTTTTTTTTTAAAAATTTTACTTACTTCTTTTGCGTAATTTTTAAAATGTAAGAAATTCTTTTTGGAAGTATTAGTTTTGTATAAATAGTTTCTAAACATTTTTTCAGGTTTTATAGAATGACCCAATTGAAGATGTCCACAACTATCACACAAATTTAATTTTAGGGGATATCTTTTTAATTTTTTACTTTCTTTCTCATTGGAATATGAATTTGCCAAAGGTGTTTTTCCAAGATCAAAAACTTTTTTTAATTTTTTTGAATTACACAAACGACAATTTTTTATCGTGACACAATCTTTTTTTTGCACTATTTAAATCTTGAAATTATTTCTTTTACTTTTTGTTCTTTATCCATGTTTAGTCGAACTAAATCATTTTCATAATCAAATTTATCTCTCTTTCTGCTACTATAAGATAAAAAATGAGTATTTTTAAGAAAATAAGCTAAATGATCTTGTTGGTATGTAGTAAAAAAAAGGTCTCCTTTTTTCATAACTTTGTAATTTAATTTAGATCCTTTTTTTCTATTTCTGTAAAAGAATAATATTTCTCCTTTTAATATATAACAAAAGTGTTCATCTTTTTTATGATAATGGTTAGCTCTAATTGATCCTTTTTTTGAAAATATTTCTAAAGATGATGAAAATCCTTTATCTAATATTTTTAATAGATACCCTCTTTCATCTCTAAAAACTTTTCCAGTTTTATGAATAAATTTAAATTTTTTCCCCATATTTTTTAAAAATTTTATATTGCTTTTTGTACCATTTTACTATCATTGGCAAATCTCTTTTCAAACTTTCCTTGGGTTTCCAGCCCAATTTTCGAATTTTTTTTGATGATACAGAATACCTTTTATCGTTGTATAATCTATCTTTTGTAAAAGTAATATATTTATTGGGGTCTTTTTTAAATATTATACAAATTTTTTTTGCAATATTAATATTCTTTTCACTATAATTGCTTCCAATGTTAAAAGTTCCCCTATTTTTTTTTTTTACTAAAAGTATTAATGCTTTAGCAAAATCGATTACTGATAAATAATACCGAATATTTTTACCATTACCATGAATTGGTATGGGTTTATTTTTAATAAGATTTACAATCGAAGTAGATATTAATTTTTCTGGATATTGTCTAATTCCATAAATATTATTTGCTCTAACAATTATAATTTCTTTTTTATAAGTATATTTATAACTATTTATTAATATTTCTGCAGCTGCTTTAGATGCAGAATATGGATTTGTTGGGTTCACTAGTTGATTTTCATGGCAATTACCCAAAATTTTTTCACCATAAACTTCATCTGAACTAACGTGCAAAATTTTTTTCACCTTATTTTTTATACACTCCAGAAGAAATGCGTGAGCACCTAAAGTATTTGTTTTTGTAAAATTTAATGGAGATATAAATGAATTATCCACATGACTTTCTGCTGCAATATTAATTGCTAAGTCGCAGTTTCTTAAAAATTTTGAATACTTATTTGTATCAAGAATATCACTTTTAATAAATTTTACTCTTTTTGATCTGATTATTGAAGATATGTATGCTTTATTTCCAGCATATGTTAATTTATCCAAGATTATAATTTTGCTTTTTTTAAAACTTTTGAAAAAAGCTTCTGATATATGAGAGCCAATAAAACCTGCGCCACCGGTTATAAAAATATTTTTAAATTTATTTTTCATTTAATGGATAATGGTGTATTGTGTATAAAGTGTAGTAATATAATAAAAGCTCCATATTTTGCAAATATAAAATGAAGATATTTGATTGTTTCATGTATTTTGACGAAGATTTATTATTAGATTTGAGATTAAATACTCTTAACGATTTTGTTGACAGGTTTATAATAATTGAAGCAGATACTACACATACAGGAAAATATAAAGAATTAAAATTTGATATTAATAAATTTAAAAAATTTGAAAATAAAATTCAATATCATCCAATCAAAAATATAATAATTGATAAAAATATAAAATTAAAAAAAAATTGGTCAAAACATCATTTAATTGACCAATCAATAAGAAATTCGATAGCAAATTATATTTATGATGCTGACGATAAAGATTGGATATTAATTTCAGACATTGACGAAATACCAAATCCCAATGTATTTGAAGACTTTGATATAAGTAAAAAATTTGGTTTTTTTGAACAAGAATTATTTTACTACAAATTTAATTTGAAAAGCTTCACTGATTTAGCGTGGTATGGTTCACGTATTTGTGTAAAAAAATATTTAAAATCTCCACAATGGCTAAGAAATATTAAGGTAAAACCTAATAGTGGTTTTTTTAAAAAAATATTTAATAATCAACATATATTGAAAGATGGGGGTTGGC
>CACFKJ010000015.1 GCA_902566805.1 uncultured Pelagibacteraceae bacterium | reverse complement strand
AATAAAATTTCAAATAAATATTCAACTATTTTTTTTAGAAAATTGCCAAACAAAAATAAAAATAAATTAAACATCGGTTTTGTAACAAAAAAAAAAATTGGTAATGCTGTTATAAGAAATAAAATAAAAAGGAGACTAAGAAATATAATGAACGATAGCGTTAAAAAAATTAAACTAGACCTCAATTACTCATATTTGTTCATTGCAAAAAAAAAAATATTTGATGATCCTTATGAAAAAATTAAAGAAGTGCTCTTTGTTGATTTAAAAAAAATAAGATAATGAAAATTGTAAAAAAAACTTTGATCAACATAATTAAAATTTATAAGTTGGTCGTATCACCATATTTAGGAAATAATTGTAGATTCTTACCTACATGTTCTGAATACTTTATAGACTCTTTAAATGAGCACGGTCTTATTAAAGGATTTTTAATGGGGGTTAAAAGAATACTTAGATGTCATCCATTAAAATTTTTAGGTGGTGGAGAAGGATTTGATCCAGTAAAAAAAAAGGGAAGTTAAATGGATGCAAAAAATGTCATCGCAGCAATATCTTTGAGTGCGGCAGTAATAATTTTATATGGATTATTTTTTGCACCAGACCCACAAACAGTAAATCAACAAATATTACTAAAAGAAGAAAATTCAAAAATTCAAACAACAGAAGCTCCATCTATAGAACAAACAAAAAAATCTAAAAATTTATCAAGAATTGAATCTATCAATGAGTCTGAAAGAATTACTTTTGAAAATGAAAATATAAAAGGAACTATATCACTAACTGGTGGCATAATTGATGATTTAACATTTAAAAAGTATACCAAAAGTTTAAATGGCACTGACAACATAATCTTGCTTAATCCAAGAAATACTGATGATGGATACTTTGTAGAAACAGGATGGGTAACAAACAGCGAAAATATTGAAACCCCTAATTCAAAAACTGTTTGGAATGTCCAAGAAAATAAAAAATTAACACCTGAAAAACCAATAAAATTAGTTTGGCAAAATAATCAAGGAATAAAATTTGAAAAACATATTAGCATTGATAATAATTTTTTGTTTAATATTGATCAAAAGATTACAAATACTACAAATAAAAAATATAATTTTTATCCCTATGGTCAAATAATAAGGAATACTGCGCCGGAAGTTACTAATTTTTATATTCTCCATGAGGGTCTCATTGGAGTGTTTGACGATCAGTTAGTAGAAAAAGACTACGACGATATAGAGGAAAAAAAATATACAAAAAATGCATCAAAAGGATGGACTGGTATAACTGATAAATTTTGGACTACAGCATTGATTCCAGAAGAAAATAAAGAGTTTAGAAATGAATTTGAATATAAAAATAAATTTAAAGTTAATTTTATTGAAACAAAGTCTACTGAAATTAGTGCAAATGAAACTAAATCTAATAACATAAGAGTAATTGTTGCGGCAAAAGAAGTTGATCTAATAGACAACTACGCGAAAACTGAAAATATTAGTAAATTTGACCTAGTAATTGACTGGGGTTGGTTTTATTTCCTAACAAAAAATTTTTTCTATGTCATACATTACTTTTTTGAACTAACTGGAAACTATGGTGTAGCTATAATTCTAGTTACAATTTGTATAAGACTAGTTTTTTTCCCACTTGCAAATTATTCATTTAAATCTATGGCAAAAATGAAAGTTCTTCAGCCTGAGATGGCTAGATTAAAGGAGCTGCACAAAGATGATAAAATGAAATTACAGCAAGAAATGATGGCTCTTTATAAAAAAGAGAAAGTAAACCCAATTTCAGGATGTTTGCCGATTTTGATTCAAATTCCTTTCTTCTTTGCGATTTATAAAGTTTTGTTTGTTACAATTGAGTCAAGACACCAACCTTTCTTTGGGTGGATAGTTGATCTATCAGAACGTGATCCAACATCAATATTCAATGCTTTTGGATTAATACCGTGGGATCCTCCATCTTTTTTAATAATCGGAATCTGGCCTTGTCTAATGGGGTTATCAATGTATGTTCAACAAAAATTAAATCCTGCTCCACCAGATCCAGTTCAGGCTAAAATTTTTATGTTCTTTCCATTATTTTTAACTGTAATTTTAGCTCCATTCCCTTCAGGACTAGTTATTTATTGGACTTTTAATAATATTTTGACGATGGCACAGCAAGTCATAATAATGAAAAGAACAACTGTTAAGACTGTTCAGAAATAAAATGAAAATTGAAGAAGTAATACCAAAAGATGGACCTTCCATCAACGAAGTTAAAAAATATATAGAAAAATACAAAAATGATTTAATAGTTATAAAGTATGGCGGAAATGTTTTTATTGATAGAAATATATTTAATAGTTTTATAGGAGATATAAGTATATTAAATAAACTAGGACTTTCAATTTTAGTAGTTCATGGGGGTGGGCCACGAATTAAAAGGGAATTAGATAAATCAAATATTCAATCAAAATTTATAAGAGGTTTAAGGGTAACAGATGAAAAAATTGTAAATATTGTTGAGGATGTACTAATTGATTTTAATAATGATATTGTTAATTCTTTAAAAAAAAAAGGTTCTGAGGCTATTTCAATTAATACTAAGAAAAATAATGTAATTGAAGTGATTCCAGAGGCAAAAGAGCTAGGTTTTGTTGGAATACCAAATCAAATAAACGTTAAGGCAATTAAAGATATAATAAAAAAAAAAATAGTTCCTATTATCTCACCTTTGGGCTTGGGTAAAAATAATCAAACCTATAATATTAATGGAGATATAGCTGCTGGTGCTATTGCAAAGTCTTTAAAATCTAGAAGATTACTTTTAATGACAAATGTTGAGGGTGTGTTAAATAAAGAAAATAAATTGATACAAGAAATTTCTTCATCCGAAATTTTAGATATGGTTCAAAATGAGACTATTACTGGAGGCATGATACCTAAAATAAATACATGTCTTGATGCAGTAAATAACGGTGTAACGGGAGTGGCAATTGTTGATGGTAGAAAGCCACATTCAATTTTATTTGAACTATTTTCTGATAAGGGCGCAGGTACTTTAATCAGAAAATGAATTTAAAAGAAAAAAAATATCTTTTGCTTGATCTTGATGGGGTTTGTTACGGATCACATAATGGATATCCTTTAGAAAAAGTTTTTGGAATGGTGTCTAAACGTATGACAAAATTTATACAAGAAAAACTTAATTTAGATGAAAAAAAAGCAAAACAACTCCAAACTGATTATTTTTATAAGTATAATACAAGTTTAAATGGTCTTATGTTGCACCATAATGTAGTTGGAGAGGATTTTCTAAAATATGTTCATGATATTGATATTTCTTTTATGAAAGAAGATAAAATAATGAGAAATGAGCTTGAACAATTAGATATGGAAAAATTTATTTTTACCAATGGAAGTGCTGAGCATGCTAAAAACATTTTAACACATCTTGGAATATATGATTTATTTGGAAGAGATAAAATTTTTGATATTCAAGACGCTTCATATATACCCAAACCAGCAGCAAAAACTTTTGATTTAATGCTTAAAAAATTTGACATTAGCCCAAATGAAACAATCTATATTGAGGATATTGCTAAAAACCTAAGTATTGGTTATGAAAGAGGGTGTACAACTGTTTGGTTAATTAATGACGAACATTTTGGTAAGATAGACTCTGATAAAGATTATATTTCGCATAAAATTGAAAATCTGTCTTTATTTCTAAAAGAAATAAGGTTATTAAAAAGTAAATAAATAATGTCTTTAGAAAAAACTATAAATGAAGCATGGGAAAAAAAAGATCAAATTAGTCCCAATTCAGATCAAGGCTTAAAAGATACAATTGATCAAGTTATAAGCGATTTAGACAGCGGCAAAGTAAGAGTGGCTGAAAAAATAGAAGGCAAATGGATAACTCACCAGTATATTAAGAAGGCAATAATGTTAAGTTTTAGGATTTATCCAATGGAAAATTTAAGTGGACCTTATAGTAGCTGGTATGACAAATCTCATCTACTTAAAGGTAAGACTGCTAACTGGACAAAAGCTGACCACGAAAAAGCTGGATTTAGAATGGTGCCTAACTCACCTGTGAGAAAAGGATCATATATTGGAAAGAATGCAGTTTTAATGCCATGTTATGTGAATATTGGCGCATATATAGACGAAGGTACGATGATAGACACTTTCGCAAGAGCAGGCAGCTGTTGCCAAATAGGAAAAAATTGTCATATATCTGCAGGTTCAGGAGTTGGTGGAGTTTTAGAACCAGCTCAAGCTCTCCCAACAATCATAGAAGATAATGTATTCCTGGGGGCAATGTCAGAAGTTGTTGAAGGTGTGATTGTCGGAGAAGGATCAGTATTAAGCATGGGAATGTACATTGGTCAATCTACAAAGATTGTTAATAGAAAAACTGGTGAAATTCATTATGGAAAAATACCACCATATTCTGTTGTTGTGCCAGGTTCATTACCTGATAAAAATAATCCTTCTGCACCATCTTTATATTGTGCAGTAATCATTAAACAAGTAGATGAAAAAACGAGATCAAAAACTTCAATTAATGATCTATTAAGAGATTAAAATGAAAATTTACAACGAACTTGAGTTAGCTAAAAAGCTAATTAGATATCCATCAATAACTCCAGTTGATGCTGGAGTTATGAAATATTTAGAAAAAGTACTTAAGTCATTAGGTTTTAAAACTAAAATATTAGAATTTAAGGAAAAAAATTTTAAACCTGTAAAAAATTTATACGCTAGGATAGGTAATAAGGGACCTAATTTTTGTTATGCCGGACATTTGGATGTTGTCCCACCAGGCAACATAAAAGACTGGACAGTAAATCCTTTTAAACCATCAATTAAAAAAGGTCATTTAATTGGAAGAGGTGCTAATGACATGAAGAGCTCTATTGCTGCTTTTGTTTCAGCTACGAGTATTTTTTTAAATAAAAAAGAAAAGCTTAATGGATCAATTAGTTTTTTAATTACTGGTGACGAGGAAGGTGATGCGATTAATGGGACAAAAAAAGTTGTAGATTATCTAAAAAAGAAAAATGAAAGAATTAATTTTTGTCTTGTCGGAGAACCAACAAATCCAAATCGATTGGGTGAAATGATAAAAATAGGTCGTAGGGGTAGTTTAACTGGAAAACTTACAATAGTTGGGGTCCAAGGACATGTTGCATATCCCCAAAGAGCAAATAACCCTTCGACAACAATTATAAAAATTTTAAATGAATTAAAAAATATTAAATTTGATAAAGGAACAAAGGATTTTCAACCATCAAATTTAGAAGTTACTAAAATTAATATAAGTAATAGTGCTGACAACGTTATACCAGGTTCTGCAGAAGCAACTTTTAACATTAGATTTAATAATAAACATTCTTCAAATTCTATTAAGAAAAGACTTAATAAAATTTTCAAAAAAATAAGCGGAAAAAGAAATTCAAGTTATAAAATAGAATATAGAGTTTCTGGGGAAGCTTTTTTAACTAAGCCAAATAATACAACTTTTATGATACAAAATATTATAAAAAAAATTACAAAAATAAAACCAAAACTATCTACGACTGGTGGTACTTCAGATTTAAGATTCATACGAAAGTTATCGCCAGGGCTAGAATTTGGACTTGTAGGAAAAACCATGCACAAAGTTGACGAAGCAGTATCTTTAAACGATTTAAAAAAACTAACAAAGATTTATTCTAAAATTTTAGATAATTATTTTTTGTGAAAACCGCTATCATATCTTCGGAAACATCAACAAATCATTTGACAGGTGATGGCCATCCAGAACAACCAAAAAGAGTAGTAGCTATTACGGAAAAATTAAAAAAAAATAAGAATTTGATATGGGATAAACCAAGCAATTTTGATCATAATATTTTGAAAAAAGCACATAATGAAAATTATGTTGATATGGTTCAAAAAAGTTTTCCAAATGAAGGAATTAAGTTTTTAGATGGAGACACAATTGTTTCACCTGGAAGTAGGGATGCTACAATAGATGCAGTAGGTTCTGTGATAAAAGCTATTGAGGGTGTAGAGCAAAAAAAATTTAAAAATGCTTTTTGTCCTGTTCGACCTCCTGGACATCATAGTGAAAAGGATAAAGCTATGGGTTTTTGTATCTACAATAATTGTGCAGTAGGCGCTCATTATCTAATTGAAAAATTCAAGTACAAAAGAATTGCAATTTGGGATCCAGATGTCCACCAAGGAAATGGTCATCAAAATATTTTTTGGGACAACAAAAATGTTCTATACTTATCAACACATCAATATCCTTTCTATCCAGGTACTGGTAGCGAAAATGAAAAAGGTAATCATAATAATATTTTTAATATTCCTCTTCCTGCGGGGACAACATCAGAGGAATATCTTAACGCACATAATAGAGTTTTAGATAGATTAATTGAATTTAAGCCAGAATTTTTACTTATTAGTATGGGTTTTGATATGCATGAAGATGATCCTTTGGCACAATTTAAATTAAAGTCTACAGATTTTTATGAAATCACAAAAAGAACCTTAGAAGCTACAAAAAATTTTACAAATGGAAAAGTAGTATCGGTCTTAGAGGGTGGATATGATTTAAATGCTCTTGCTGATAGTGCAAATGAACATGTAAAAGCTCTTTTAGAATATAGCAATTAATGATAATTTAAATTATGGGAATAATAACTGATATTTTTTTACCATTGGCTTTGGCTTTTATAATGTTTTCTTTGGGCCTTGGACTTACAGGAACAGATTTTACTAGAGTTATAAAGCAGCCAAAGGATTTTTTTGTAGGACTAAGCTGCCAAATTATTTTACTACCTGTTATAGCTCTCATATTAGCTAAACTATTGCCAATTACACCTGAACTAGCTGTAGGATTAATGATAATTGCAGCTGCACCAGGAGGAGTTACCTCTAATATTTTGACATCATTTGCAAGAGGAGATGTAGCTCTTTCAATTTCACTAACTGCAATTATAAGTTTATTAAGCGTGATAACAGTACCTTTTATAGTAATAACATCTTTAGGATTATTTGGATTAGAAAATATTTCAAAAGATATTTCTTTACTCAGCATAGCAATTAGTATGTTTTTAATTGTTGTTGTTCCTACATTGCTTGGGATGATATTTAGAAAATTTTTAACAGATATAACAATAAAACTAGAGTCTATTTGCAAAAAAATTTCCTTAATATTATTTATAATTGTTTTGCTTGGTGCTATATTTGCAGAAAAAGATAATATAATTTCTTATTTTGCTGACGCTGGTTTAATTACTCTAGTCCTAAATGTTATAATGATGACTTTAGCATATTTTGTAGCACAACTACTAGGGACAAGTATAAAACAAAAAAAATGTATTTCTATAGAGTGTGGTCTTCAAAATGGAACTTTAGCAATATTTGTAGGTACTACTTTATTTGGTGGAGGGGTTTATATTATACCTGCGGCAACATATAGCCTAATTATGTTCTTCACATCTCTAATATTTGTTTTCTTGGTTAGAAAAATATAATATCTAAAAATATCATCAATGAAATTTTATAAAATTAAAAAATCAAATATAGATCCTAATGGAAGAGGTCTTTATGCTTCACAAAATATAAAAAAAGGAACAAAAATAATTAATTATGTTGGAAAGATTATAACAAAAAAACAAACAGAAAAATCAGAAAAATTTGATAATTCAAAACCTATTTATTTATTCAATTTGAATAATAGATATGATTTAGATGGTGACGTTCCTTGGAATACTGCCCGATTGATTAATCATTCATGTTCAAATAATTGTGATTATGAGGGAAAAGGTCTAAAACTTTGGGTTACTGCAATAAAAGATATTAAAAAAGGTGAAGAGTTAACATGTGACTATGGTTTTGGTTTTGATAAAGATTTTAAACAATTCCCTTGTAAATGTCGTTCAAAAAATTGTTGTGGGTATATAGTTCGTGAAGGATCTAGATGGAGAATTAAAAAGGCCAAAAAATCAATAAATAACTCTATCCAAATATAGACCTTGAGAATTTGCTGGAGGTGCACATAATTTTCTTTTTTTTGATTTAAAAATATTTTCAAATTTTTTTAAGCTCCATTTTTTTTGACCCAGGTATATTAAACAACCTACCATTGACCTAACTTGATTTCTTAAAAATGATTTTGAACAAAATTTAATTATTATTTTTTCATTTTTTTTTTTAATATTAATTTTTTTTAATGTTCTTATTGGACTTTTTGAATAACAATTTGATGCTTGAAATGTAGAAAAATCATGAGTTCCCAACAATTTATTTGCACCTTTTTTCATCAAATCTATATCTAGTTTTTTTCTTATGTGCATTACTCTATTTAAATCTATTGATGGTGGCGCTAATCTGTTTAGGATTTGATATTTATATATTCTCTCCTTTGCAGAATATCTGGAGTGAAAAGTTAGTTTTTGATTTTTTATTTCTTTTATTGATACCAATTTTTTATTTAAAAAAAAATTTAAAGAATGGATAAATTTATTTATATTTTTTATTTTTTTTGTCGTATCAAAATGAGCTGATTGACCATTGGCATGGACACCTGCATCAGTTCTACCAGATGCTAACAATTTTACTTTCTCTTTCAAAATTTTTTTAAGTACAGTTTGAATTAGTTTTTGTATAGTTGTTCCTTTTTTTTGTATTTGAAATCCTTTGAAGTCTGTACCCACGTATTCAATAGTTATTTGATATCTATACAAAACTTGAACCTTTTTTAATTTGTGAACCAAGCATAAATTCTTGGATTTTCTGTGCTTTTTTTCCTTCTCTTTGTATTTCTAAAACTCTTATTGAATTTTCTGCACAGCCAATTTCGAATTTATCATTCAACAATAAGCCTGGAGTTCCTTGTGTATTTGTCAATTCTGCTTTTAAAATTTTATATCTTTCGCCCTTATATAGAAAGAAAGCTCCTGGAAATGGATATAAACCATTAATTTTACCAATTATTTTTTTTGCACTTTCATCCCAAGTTATTTTACCTTCAAATTTATTTATCTTTTTTGCGTAAGTTGAATTTTTATGATCTTGTTCTTTAAAAATTGCTTTTCCTGAAAAAATATCATCTACATTATCTAATATTTTTTCACTTGCTAATAAAGATAATCTCTCTGACAAACTTTCAAAATTTTCATTATCTAAAATTTCCAGTGGATAAGAATTACATATAGGTCCTGCATCTAATTCATCTATAATTTTCATAATACTTATTCCAGTTTCTTTATCAGAATTCATTAAAGATCTTTGTATAGGTGCTGCGCCTCTAAATTTTGGTAGTAACGATGCGTGGATATTTATAAATCCATTTTTTACTAACCCTAAAATTTTTCTAGATATAATCTGTCCATAGCCAACTACAATTGCTAAATCAGCATCTAACTTTTTAATATAATTATATTCTTCTTCATTATTATTTAAATTAGTCGGTGTTCTACACTCTATATTTAATGTTTCCGATAAATTTTGAATTGGAGTTGGTTTAACAACCATGCCTCTCTGTGATTTTTTTGGTGGTTGCGTAAATACAACAGATACTAAATAACCATTTTGATAGAGTGATTTTAGAATAGGGACAGCAAACATAGGTGTTCCCATAAAGATAATTTTTTTTAACATTAATTAAACAACTATTCTATCAATTTTATCTTTATGTTTAGAAAGTTTTTTTAATATCATTGTTTTTTTTAATTTTGATAAATAGTCTATAAATAATATTCCCTCTAAATGATCCATTTCGTGCTGAATACATGTTGCTAACAATCCTTCAGCTCTAATTATTTTCTGATTTCCGTTGTAATCTAAATATTTTACTTCGCAGGTAGAAGGTCTTTCTATCTCGGCAAATTGATTTGGAACTGACAGACAACCTTCTTCATAAACTGAATGAATTTTGTTTTTATTATTTATTTCTGGATTTACAAAAAACATCGGTTTTTTTTCTTTATCTTTTGATAAATCCATTACTATGATTCTTTTTGGAACACCAATCTGTATCGCTGCAAGACCTATTCCATTAGCTGCATACATTGTTTCTAACATGTCATCCATTAATTTTTGTTCTTCTTTTCCAACTCTTTCTACTTTTGTTGAGACTTGTCTTAAAATTTTGTTTGGTTCGGTCAGTATATTTCTAATTGTCATTTAATTTGATTTTATTATAATTATTATATTTTTAAAGGAAGAACTTTTAAAATAATTTCATTTCTTATTTTGTCTAAATTTAATTCATTTAATATACTAATCATAAAATAAACTGTTTCAGGACCAATATCCTGCAATTTATCTTCCCCTATAAACTCTGCTATTCTTAATAAAACGAGCCCAATTTCATTATTATTTATTAATAAAGTTATATCATTAGGAATAACTGATTGGTTTAATTCAAATAAATTTTGATACTTTTTTGGAATTTCAAATCCATCAGATATTAGCGAGTCCAATATCATATAATCTTTACTGGAAACAAAGTATTTTTTATTTTTTTTCACATTTTTTAAAATATCAGCTAAATCTTTTTTTAATTTTTTTTCATCAGATTTACCTTGAAAATAATTTAGTAATTTTGATTGATGAATAATTTTATTATTTATTTTAATTTTTTCTTTCTCTGAAGTTTCATCAATCAAATATTTTTGATAAAATGTAGAATAATTTGCAGGTACATTTTCAATATTTATTTCAGATAAAATATTTGAAAGTTCTAAATTAAATGCATCACCTATATTATCTTCAATAAAAGAACTTTTTAATTTCGATGCTAGTTCTATAGTGTCTTCATGGCTATTACTTAATAATATTCTTTGATAAAGAAGCGCTCTACCTTCATAATTTGGTAAAAGTTTAAAGTTATCTTCAGCTGTTATTAATTGGTTTATATTAAATTGAAATCTTTTATATAATTCTAACAAATCTTTTTCTTCATAAATTTTCTCATGAGTAGCATTTTCAATTATTGATATTTCTTCAATATTTTCCAAATCTATCTCACCTATGTTTTGTAGAAGATTAGATGTGGAAAGATACTTCCATATAATTTTAGAGGTGTTTTTGTTAGGTTTATAGTTTAAATCAGAATTGACTCTATGAGATAAATGAAAATCTAAAATATTTTTATCTGATAGTTCATTATCATTTTCATTTATATATCCCATAAGTAAATTAAATTTTTTTTCAAAAAATTTATCCTCAAAACCTATTTCTTTAACTAAATCAAATATTAGTTGGGCTTCCTCTTTTTTATTTTCATTAATAAGACAATATATTTTAAACTTTGAAAGATAATTATCATTATATAAATTGATATCTTTTAATATTTTACATGCATTTTTTAAATCTGAATTTGATAAATAATGATTAATATAAAATTTAATAATTCTGTTATTATTGTAATTATCGTTTTTAAGTAAATATTTTTCGATAAGCTCTAAGTTTTTATTATCAATTAGATAATCAAATTTAAAATTTAAAAAAATTTCTTCCTCCATATTTTTTTTGGGAAAATATGAGTTAGTTAATAAAGCTATATCCAATATTTTTTTTGAATCATTTGATAATTTGACTTTTTTTAATCTATTAAATATTTTTATAATTTCATTTCCATCTGAGTTTGACCACATTTCCATTGATAGTCCATTATCAGCTGGATCATAAATGCCTGCTAGAATGATTTTATTATCTTCGAGTTCTAAATTTTGAATAATTTCAACAGAGTCATAATCGTTAGTTATGTTTGTTGAGTTATTAATTGTTGAATTATCAAGTAGTTCTTCATCATTAATATTATCTTTATTTTTTTCCTTTTTTTCAATCTTCCAAATATCAATTAATTCTTCTTCGGCTTTTAAATCTATCACAGTCAGCAAAGAAATAATGATAATAAAAATTGATAAATGAACTTTATTTAACAATTTTAAAATTTTCATTAGGTACTACTTTTTCAAATTTTTTCTTTGGAGAAGGAAAGTCAATTCTATCAATAAGGATAATGGCAATTAAAATAACTAAAATTAGCAATATAAATTTGATTGCTAATTTTGCTAGAACATTTAGACCACCAGCTCTTGTATTTCTTTCAAATTGCATATATTTTAAATAATTTCAAATTAAGACATATTTGTGTTTTTTCAATAAAGAACGTATGGAATCAAATAAAAATATTGTGTTACTGGGTATGATGGGCGCGGGAAAGTCGACTATAGGCCGCCTTTTATCAAATAAAATTAATTTAGATTTTTACGATATTGATAAAATAATTGAGAAAGAAGAAAATTCTAAGATAAAAGATATTTTTAAAAACAAAGGTGAGGATTATTTTAGAAAAGTTGAAGAGGAATTATGTTTGAAAATATTAAAACTAAATAAAAAAATTATTGCACTTGGAGGAGGAAGTTTTTTAAACTCTAAAATTAGAGAAGAAATACAAAATAATCATTTTTCGATTTGGCTGACTTGGAATACATCAACGATAATTGGAAGAGTAAAAAAAAGTAAAAATAGACCCCTTTTAAAAAATATGTCTGAAAAGGATATAAATAACCTATTTGTAAAGAGAAAAAAAATATATGAAAAAGCTCATTTTAAAATTAATTGTGAAAATTTATCTAAAAATGAGATAATTAATAAAATAATAAATTTATATGAAGGAAACTAAATTAGTAATAAAAACAAATTCAAAAATTTACCCTATTATAATAGGTTCTAACTTATTAAATAAGATTTCGACTATTTTAAAACAAAATAACTTGCTTTTTAACAAATGTTTAATTGTAGTGGACTCAAAAGTACCAAATAAAAATATTGCTTTACTCAAAAAAAATTTGAAATGTAAAAAAAAAATACTTTTATTATTTAAATCAAATGAAAAAAACAAATCACAAAAAAGTGTAAATAAAATATTAAACGTTCTGCTCAAAAACAATTTTACTAGGGATGACTGTTTAATTTCATTAGGTGGTGGCATAACTGGTGATGTTTCTGCGTTTGCGGCAAGTATACATAAACGAGGTATGAAGTTTATAAATATTCCTTCAACTTTACTTGCTCAAGTAGACTCATCAATTGGAGGTAAAACTGGAATTAACAATAAATTTGGTAAAAATTTAATAGGCACATTCTTTCAACCTGATTTAGTTATATCTGATATAAATATTTTAAAATCACTTCCAAAAAGAGAAATAATTTGTGGTTATGCAGAAATCTTAAAACATTCAATTATAAAAGATAAAAAAAATTTTAATTTTATAAATAAAAATAAATTTAAAATTTTTAATTTGGAGAGTAAAATTTTAAAAAAAACAATATTCGAAAGTTGTAAAATAAAAAGATTTATTGTACAGAAAGATGAAAAAGAAAATAATTTAAGAAAAGTTTTAAATTTAGGGCATACTTTTGCACATGCATATGAAGCTACATTGAATTATTCAAAAAAACTAAATCATGGTGAGGCAGTGTTGCTCGGGATAAAATCTGCGGCAAAATTCAGTTTATTAAATAATAATTTATCTAAAAATTCATATGATAAAATAATGGATCACCTTAATAAACTAAAATTAAATTATAATATTAAAAATTATTTTACAAAAAACAATATTGGTAAAATAATACAATTTATGAAAGCAGACAAAAAAAATAAAAGCAAAAATATAAATTTAATTTTATTGAAAGACATAGGAAAACCATTGTTAAATTTAACTTTTGATCACAAAAAAATTTATTCTTTCTTAAAAAAAGAATTAATGAATTAAAATTTGTATTGAATGAATTTGATTTTTAATTTCTTCATCCAAAATTTTATATATAATCTTTGTTGACTCTAATCTTTTTTTATTTTTCAGCTTGGAAGATTTAATAATTAATTTAATATGAAATTTATTTCTATCATTATTTTTATGTTTTGCATGTAAATAAGATTTATCCTGAACTTCAATATTGTCGCAACTTAAATTTTTGTTGATTTTATTTTTTATAATATTAATTAATTGATTTATATTCATTTTATAAACTAATATATAACATGAAAAATATTTGTGATTGGAATAATTGTAGCAAAATTGCTGAGTATAAAGCTCCTGTAGAGAAAGATAATAGTAGAAATTTCAGATTATTATGTCTCGAACATGTAAAGGAGTTTAATAAGAGTTGGAATTATTTTTCTGGTATGACTGATTCAGAGGTATGTGAATTTATTAAATCAGACTCAACATGGCATAAACCAACCCAAAGCTTTAGCTCATCGGACAATTTTTTTAAAATATTGTGGAACAATGTACTGGATGATGGATTTAAATTAAATGTATCAATAGACAATTTTTCAAAAAAAAAACAATTCAATTTTAGTGAAAACGATTTAAAAGCATTTAATATATTAGGTATAGCAGTGGGCTTAAAGTGGGAAATGATACAGAAAAAATTTAAAAAACTTGTCAAAAAATTTCACCCTGATATGAATTCAGGAAATAAAAAATTTGAAGATAAGCTCAAAGTTATAACTTTAGCTTATACTCAATTAAAAAATACATATAGGATAAAAATTGACAGCTAATTTAAATATAGAACCTGATATTAAATTGTCGGTAAAACAGACTTTTGGAATTGACAGTGAAATGCAAGTGGATGCATTTTCAAAAAAAAATGAATTTGTACCAGATATAGATAAAGATTATAAATTTGACAGAGATACTACGCTAGCAATTTTAAGTGGCTTCCTATATAACAAAAAAGTAATTGTTCATGGGTACCATGGAACTGGAAAATCAACTCATATTACTCAGGTAGCCGCTAGACTTAATTGGCCTTGTATAAGAATTAATCTCGACTCTCATATAAGTAGAATAGATTTAATCGGAAAAGATGCAATAGTAATTAAAGACGGCAAGCAAGTAACAGAGTTCAAAGAAGGAATTCTGCCTTGGGCATATCAATCAAGTTGTGCTTTGGTTTTCGATGAATATGATGCTGGAAGAAGTGACGTAATGTTTGTTCTTCAAAGAATATTAGAAAGCGATGGTTTTTTTACGCTTTTAGATAAAAATAAAGTAGTAAAGCAAAACAAATATTTCAGATTATTTGCTACAGCTAATACAATCGGATTAGGTGATACAACTGGATTATACGCAGGGACTAATCAAATAAATCAAGCTCAATTAGATAGATGGGAGATAGTTACATCATTAAATTATTTAAGTTTAGAGAAAGAAATGGAAATTATTTTGGCAAAAAATAAAAATTTAAACAATGTAAAAGGTAAAGAAAAAGTCGCAAACATGATTAAAGTAGCTTCGCTGACTAGAAGGGGTTTTGTTGCTGGAGATATTTCAACTGTAATGAGCCCTCGTACAGTTTTAAATTGGGTATCAAATAGTGAAATATTTTCAGACACTGGATACGCATTTAGAGTCACCTTTTTAAATAAATGTGATGAAGCAGAAAAAAGCATAATCTCTGAATATTATCAAAGATGTTTTGGGGAAGATCTTCCAGAATCAATGATAAATATTCAGATATAGAATGAAAAAAGAAGACACTTTAAAAGAACAATTTAAACAAGCTTTAATTTCAACTATCAAGGTGATTTCAGAGGAGTATAAAATAGACTCAAATATAAAAAAAAATCAAAGCTCAAATAATTATAATTTCTTTGAATTAGATAATCTTAATAATAAACAGGATTATACAAATCTAAGAGCTGAAACTGACTCTGAGGCATTGAAGAGAAAATTTTCTGATAAATTAATTTATAATAATAATCTTCCTAAAAATAATACCTGTAGATCTCTATATGATATATCTGAAAAAATCAGATATGAGATTTTAGGGACAAAAATGTTAAAAGGTATATCAAAAAATTTGAAAGAAAATTATATAAATAAAATCTCTTTAAAAAGAAAAGACCAATTGAAAAGTAAAGAGGATGTAAATATATCAGAGGCGTTTGAACTGTATATGTTAAAGAATTTTTTTAAAATTCAGCTAAATCCACAATCTGAGAAAATATTAAATTTTTGGGAAAAAGATTTTAAAAAATCTTTTGATACACATCTTAATTATCTAAATCAAAACCTAGAAAATCAAGAATTGTATAATTCAAAATTTTCAGAAATTTTACAAAAAATGGATATTTTTGAAGACGATAATCAAGAGGAAGAAAAAAAAAACGAAGAAAATGAAAATAATCCAAATAATGATAAAAACGAGAATCAAGAAAATTCAGAACAGGAGTCAAAGCAACAAGATCAAGATCAAAATGGTATAGACTCAGATTATGAACTAAGTGAGTACGAAATGGATGAACAATTAGTTGATACCGATTCTGAAAAAGCGAGCTCAGAAGATGTAGTTCAAAAAATGAATATGAGTACAATTGATAAAGAATATAAAGTGTTCACAACTGAATTTGATGAAATTGCAAAAGCAGAAAGTCTAGAAAACTCAGAGGAAATAATTAAATTAAGAAAAAGCTTAGACCAACAACTTATAAGTTTTCAAGATTTAATTACAAAACTTGCAAACAAACTACAAAGGCAACTATTGGCTAAACAAAATAGAGCTTGGGAATTTGATTTAGAAGAAGGTCTGTTGGATAGTTCAAAATTAACAAGAATAATTATTGACCCCCATAATTCACTGTCTTTTAAAAAAGAAAAAGATTTAGATTTTAAGGATACTGTTGTTACGCTTTTAATTGATAACTCTGGATCTATGAGAGGACGACCGATTACGATAGCAGCAATTTGTGCCGATATACTGTCTAGAACTTTAGAAAGATGTTCGGTCAAAGTAGAAATTCTGGGTTTTACAACAAAAAATTGGAAAGGTGGAAAAAGCAGAGAACATTGGAATAAGCATAACAAACCTAAAACTCCTGGAAGACTAAATGATTTAAGACATATAATTTATAAAAGTGCTGATACACATTGGAGGCAAAGTAAAAAAAATCTAGGTTTGATGCTTAAAGAAGGATTACTTAAAGAAAATATTGATGGTGAGGCTATTAGCTGGGCCTTCAATAGATTAAAAAAAAGGAAAGAGGAAAGAAAAATTTTGATGGTTATTTCAGATGGTGCTCCAGTTGACGACTCAACTTTATCAGTTAATTCAGGTGATTTCTTAGAAAAACATTTAAAAAAAGTAGTTAATTTTATTGAAAGCACAAATGATATCGAAATATTAGCTATAGGAATTGGGCATGATGTATCTCGATATTATAGTAAAGCAATAAAAATTACTGATGTACAAGAGTTAGGCGATGTAATGATAAGTGAACTGAGTGGTTTATTTGAAAATAAAAAAAAACTTAATTGATTTTTTTTAAATCTTCATTATTCCATTCTATTGAAACCTCTGCTCCTCCCTCATTAGGATTCTTGAATTTAATAGATGCAAAGTTTTTTTCTAAAAGAGTTTTGCCAATAAAAGTTCCTAAACCTAAACCAAATTTTTTAATATTTTTTTGATCAACCGTTCTAATATATGGCTCTCCTAACTTTTCTTTGTAAATTAAATCTTTAGGAAAACCAGGTCCATCATCTTTGATTATGATTTTTGAAAATTTTTTATTACTGCTTAAATATATTTCAATTTTTTGATTACAATATTTATTCGCATTTCCAATAAAATTTCTCAATCCATAAATAATTTCAACAGATTTTTTTATACTTATACTGTTATTAAAATTTTCATTATTAATGTAAAATTTTTTTGAACTTATTTCTCTGTATGATCTTACAATTTCACTAACATAATCACTCAAAGTAAGATTGAAATCAATAAATTTATCTTCCATATTTGGATTCAAAGATAATTTTTTTAATATTTCTCTACATCTTTTACTTTGTGAAACTAACAAATCTAGATCTTTACTTATTTTGTGATTATCTCCTAATTCTTTATGAATTTCATTTGCTGTTAATAAAATAGTAGAAAGAGGAGTTCCAAGAGAATGTGCGGCGGCGGCGGCTTGACCACCTAAAGACAAAAGTTCATTTTCCTTTGCCATTAATTCTTGAATTTTATCATAGGCCTTTTTTCTAATCCTGCTTTCTTCTCCAAATCTAAAACCAAAATATACTAGAAATATCAAACCAATTACTATTGATAGAGGTATTGAATAAATGTAATAATCTGGTGCATGAAAATGAAGCTCTCCAGGATGTGGTAATTCATAGGAAATAAAAGTTATAAAAACTAACACAATAATAATAAATAACGAAATTATTATTGAACTATAATAGTGCAAATATTGTGAAGAAAATACCGCAGGTATTATTATTAAAAATACAAAAGGATTAGTAATTCCACCTGTAAAAAATAGCAATAATCCTAATTGAAAAATATCAAAAATTAAAAAAACTGTTGATTTTAAATTGTTAAGTTGATTTTCTTTTATTCTAAATTTTAGATAAAGATTAGTTAAAACACTAAATATAATTATTGATATACATACAAAATAATCAAATTTATATTTTAAAATAAACTGAACTGTTAAAATTGCAATTAATTGTCCTATATATGCAATCCATCTTAAATTTATATAAGTGGACTTGGTTAATGAATATAGATTTGAAGTTCTTAAAAACTCCATTTTTAAACGTCAAGATTTGAAACATTTATTGCATTTTCTACAATAAAGTCTTTCCTTGATGCCACATCATTACCCATTAATGTGTGGATTAAATCATGATCTTTCTTAACATTTTTCGAATACTCTACTTTTAATAAATTTCTTGTTTCTGGGTTAAGTGTAGTATTCCAAAGTTCATCAGGATTCATCTCTCCCAAACCTTTAAATCTTTGTAAATTTAATTTAGATTTTTCCTCTGAAATTTTGTTTTCATAGTCTTTGGATCCTTTTTTTAATTTTTTTAATTCTTTATTGTTATTCAAAATGTAATTTTCAAGTTCTTTTTCATCTTTAATATAAATTCCTTTTGATCCTTTATTCACTTTAAACAGTGGAGGTTGGGCAAGATAAATATGTCCATTTTCGATTAATTGATTAAACGGCTTATTATTAAAAAAAGTTAATAACAAGGCTCTAATATGTGAACCATCAACATCTGCATCTGTCATTATAATTATTTTACCATAACGAAGATCTTTTAGTTCTATTTTTTCAATTTTAGGATCTAACCCCAAAGCATTAATTAAAGTCACAATTTCATTTGATGAAATTAATTTTGATAAAGTTTTCGTTTTTAATTCATTTTCCTTTCCATTTTTTTTGTGTCCATTACTGTCTGTGTATGTATTTAAAATTTTACCCCTTAAAGGTAATACGGCTTGATACTCTCTATTTCTTCCTTGTTTTGCCGATCCTCCTGCTGAATCCCCCTCTACAATAAATAATTCAGTTCCATCTTGCGTTGATATTTGACAGTCCGCAAGCTTACCTGGAAGACCAGTTAATTCGAGTGCACCTTTTCTTCTAACATTCTCTCTAGCCTTCCTTGCTACATCCCTTGCCAAAGCTGCCTGAACTATTTTTGCAAGGACAATTTTAATAATTGATGGATTCTGATCAAACCAAACAGATAGTTTTTCATTTATAATTGTTTCAACTGCATTTCTTACTTCTGATGATACAAGCTTATCTTTTGTTTGAGATGAGAATTTTGGATCAGGTATTTTAATTGACAAAACACATGTCAATCCTTCTTTAATGTCATCTCCTGAAATTGATAATTTATTTTTCTTAAGTAAATTCTGCTCTGCCGCATATTTATTAACAACTCTAGTCAAAGCGCTTCTAAAACCTAATAAGTGTGTTCCGCCATCTTTTTGGTAAATATTGTTGGTATAAGCATAAATATCTTCACTATAACTTGCGTTCCATTTTAATGAACACTCAATTTCCAAATTTTGTTTTTTTCCATCTATAAATATTGGTTTTTTAAACAAATCATTATTATTTTTATTTTTTAATTTTTCTCTTTTTTCATCTAAATATTCAACAAACTCAAGTATTCCTCCATCAAATTTAAAATCGATAGTTTTATATTTTTTTTGAGACTTATCATTTAATATAATTTTTGTACCTTTGTTTAAAAAAGCAAGCTCTCTTAATCTTTTTTGAATTATAGAAAAACTAAACTTGGTTGTGGAAAATACTTCTTCAGAAGGAAGAAATTTTATTTCAGTACCACTGACTGTGGACTTGCCAATTACTTTTAAAGGATTCAAAGCCTCTCCATTTTTAAATTCTATAAAATATTTTTTACCATCTCTATTAATTATTAATTCCAACTTTTCTGATAGAGCGTTGACCACAGAAACCCCAACACCATGCAAGCCTCCCGAAACTTTATATGAATCATGATCAAATTTTCCACCAGCATGTAACTGTGTCATAATCACTTCTGCTGCTGACTTTTTTTCACCTTTATGAATATCTACTGGTATTCCTCTTCCGTCATCTTTAACGCTTACTGTGCCATCTGAATTTATACTGACTTCAATGGCTTTACAATATCCTGCTAGCGCTTCATCAATAGAGTTATCAACTACTTCGTAAACCATATGATGTAAGCCCGTTCCATCATCTGTGTCACCAATGTACATACCAGGTCTTTTTCGAACTGCTTCTAGTCCTTTGAGTACTTTGATGGAGTCAGCTTGGTAGTTAGAAACTTGTTTTTTGGTCATAATTTAGTTTTTTTTGGAAAATATAATTATAACATTTTTAAAAAATTAATAAAATCAAACTCTAGGCTTAATCTAAATTAGCGTTGTATCTCAAGCATTCTAAGGCAAATATTAATTTTTATTTGTATAAATCAATATATTTAAAAAAACCTTATTTTTATGAGTAAAAATGAATCTTATACTTTTTTACAAATTTTATATTGGCGGAGAGAGTGGGATTCGAACCCACGGTACCTGTGAGGGTACACACACTTTCCAAGCGTGCGCCTTAAACCACTCGGCCATCTCTCCTTTTTGTGATTAAAATATATTTTGTGACCGTTGCTTACCTTGATTATTTTTTATGATGTTTATAGCATGAATTATAATAATGTTGCATCTAAAATACCGATAAAACTAATTAATAAAAAAGTTAAGTAAGTTGGAAATTTAAAGAATAAAATGTTAAATTTAAATAGAAAATAATACTATTTTATTTCTCAATTATTAAATGAATAATATTTTAAAAAAGATAATTAAAGATATAACTATTGTAGTTGTAATATACAATTCTAAAGAAAATCTATTTAACATAATAAATAAATTTAACAATTTTAAAATTATATTAGTAGATAATGGAAAAAATCAAAAAATTTTAAAAAAAATTGAAAAATATAATATTCCTAATTTAAAGATTATTACAAATAATAAAAATGTAGGCTATGGATGCGCGGTAAATCAAGCATTTAAAATATTAAATACTAAATTCACACTTTTAATTGAGCCCGATTGCATTCTTTCGGAAAAAAACCTATTAGAAATGTATAAAACAATTAACAAATATGAAAATTGTGCAATCACTGTTCCAAAATTTTTTAATAAAAAAAAATATAAAAATGAAAATGTACTTTTTTACGAGGTTGATAAAATCAAAAGAAATGAAAAAGAAAAAAAAATTTTTAATATGATAAGCCAAACTGAACCTTTAGGAGATACATGTGCTTTATGCTTTTTGGGTGCATTGATGCTTTTTAATAACAAATACTTTTATAAAAAAATTTTTGATGAAAGATATTTTATATATTTTGAGGATATGCAGCTGTGTAAGGATATTTATAAAAATAAAAATTCCATAATAATAAGTTCTGATACATCCGCTTTTCATGAAGATCACGGATCGACAAATATGAACATTATAACAAAATATATAATT
>CACFKJ010000014.1 GCA_902566805.1 uncultured Pelagibacteraceae bacterium | reverse complement strand
GCAACAGACTTTCCTTTGGCTTGTTGTCTTGTTCCAGCTATCACCCTTGATGATAATTTTTTTGATAACTTCGGTGCTTTTAGCTTAGTCCATGGAAGTTTTAATGCAGGACCAAATTGTTTTAACATATGTTTCATTCCTGCCTTACCACCTGCTAAATGAAAAGTTAAAAATGTTCCCATTAAAGACCATCGTAATCCTGGACCATCTTCTATTGCTCTATCTAAATCTTTAGTAGTTGCATAACCTTCATTAATTATGTGTAATCCTTCCCTCCATAATGCTTCTTGTAACCTATCAGCTAAATATCCAGGTAGTTCTTTTTTAACCATTATAGGGTTCATTGAAATAGATTTATAAAACTTATTAGCTTTATTTAAAAATTTTTTTTTACTTTTTTTTCCTGCAACAATTTCAACTCCGGGACATAAATAAACAGGATTAAAGGGATGTCCTATCATTGTTCGAGCTGGATTTTTACACTTAGAATATATTCTTGTTGGAAGCAGACCAGACGAACTTGATGATATAATTGCATTAGGTTTTGCATATTTACCAATTGTGTTCATTAATTTTGTTTTTATTGAATAGTTTTCTGTAGCACATTCTTGAATAAAATCTGCATCTTTTACAGCCTCTTCTATAGAAGTTACATATTTAAAATTTTTTAGATTAAGTTTTTTTTTATTGAATAACTTTTTTATAAAAGGCCAAGATCTTTTTATTTCTAAGATTAATTTTTTTTCTAATTTTAAATCTATATCGTAAGCTATCACCTTTTTATTATGAGCTAAACATCTAGCAATCCATCCTGATCCAATAACTCCAGTACCTATTACAGCAATTTTTTTAATCATTTAATCTGCCAATCCATCTGATCTGGCTATATTTCTTTCAATATGAATTGGTAAAACTTTTCCATAGATTGCTTTTGAATGCTCTGGAGTATTTACTCTCCAAGGATCTAGTACGTAAGCTGGAATGCACATGTATCTTGATTTTTGCCCTTCTATTTTGGTAACTCTGTGTAATGTAAATCTTCCTTTAAATATTTGTAAATCACCTGGTTCTAATTTTAATTGTCTTACTCTTGATCTATCACCATTTAAAACTTTTTTTACCTCTTCAAAATTTTCATTTCCAGGCTCTCTTATATTAGGACAGTATTCGAATACCCCTCCTTTTTCAGGCTTTTGAATCATTAGGCTTAATGTAAATTCGCAACTATCAAAGTGCCAGGGTAAAATTCCTTCGGGCTCCATAACATTGTATGCATGACAAGCTAATGGATCTGCCCAACGATAGATTGGGGAAACTCCAAGACAAGCTGATACAAACTTTAATAGTTCATCCGTCTCATAAAGAAATTTCATCTCTGAATTTTTTGGAAAACAATCTGAATTCAAATAACCATTATATCTATTCATAAAAGTTCTTTTTGGATGATCTTTAGGTAATTTTGGATCATCGTCAGCATATAAATAGGGATTTATACTTTCTTTAGACATATAAACTTCATCTAGTTGTTTTTCCAACTCTGAGTTCATAATTTTTAAAGATTTTGGAAGAATAAAATTTGGAATTGTAGAGCAGCTATATTGATCTAGCTCATCTTTACATTTTTTAATTAAATTTTTAATTATTGGAGAGTTTAAATTATAAATAGGATATTTTTCTAAATCTATTATAGACTTAAGCCTTTCGTTCACTTCAGTTCTCCATCCTCTCGCATCTTGGCTCTAATCTTTGTTGCAGAAATTTTTTGAATTTCCTCAGGCATAACTATTTCTTCTATTTTGTAACCAACACCTCTTCCATAACATATATTAGTAATATTAGGTACTAAGATAATTTTAAATCTTCCCTCGTATTTTGGATTTAATCTTTCTTCTATTTTTTTTTTGACTGTTTCGAAATCAAATGGATTATCATCAACCCCTTGAACGTCTCTTATTTGAATACATACCTGACCTGTTTTTTTTATTATTTCTTCAAATAAAGCATAGTGACCGTCATGAAATGGTTGCCATCTACCTAGCATTTGTGCTGTCGGTTTTTTATTGTCCCATTGGTAGCTCATTATTTTATCTCCTTTATTAATAGTTTATTCTTTAATATAAAAATTAAAAGTATTTAATTAAAATATACTTAAAATTTTTAAATTAATTTCATACTCAGGATATTCACTGAATAAATCATAATTAGTGTCAAGCGTGATATCAAAACCATCTAAATTTTTTTCATAATCAATAGATGCAACATTATCATCAATAGATAGGGCATACTGAGCTCCGTCTAAAGATATATAGCCTGTTCCTAGATATAGGGTGTCACTATGATTATTTTCACTCTGATTTCTTTCATATGAAGTAGTTAAAGAAAAACCTGTCCGTGTAATAATATCAAAGCCTAATTTAATTTTTCCGCTTTTAGCCTCTTGTTGATCAATTGATCTTATATAAGATGTGTTAGGATCAGATACATAAGTAATAGAAGCATCTGATGATGGACTTAAGTCTAATCCAAGTTCTAAACTTGCATGAGGACTAAATGTTATATTATTCAGTTTGTAAATATTGTTAAAATTAATTCCTGAATATAACCCTAAAGTTTTGATTGTTTGATCATCATAACTTAATGGGTCTGTACCTGTTTCAGCATATTCTTTCAAATATGTCTGGCTAATATCAAACTTGATATTTGGGGAAATTTTGAGGTTATCTCTGTTTAAAACAGTGACATAATTAATAGATCCATATATTTGACCTCCATCTCTATCACCATGAAGTATATTGCTTCCACTCTTTCTAATATGTTTTAAATCAAGTTTGCTGGCACCAAAAATACCTTCAAGATATTTATTTTCTCCAGCTAAGAAAGTAGCATATGTGGATAAATTATAAGCATCTATGTCTAATGAAGTTCCGGGTGTTCCAACATCAACATCATCTTTAGTGTATCTTACAGTATATCCATAAAGATAATTATATCTTGCCTTGTTATCCACCCCAATTGAAATACCACTTGTTGTTATATCTTTTGAATGTGAGCCTGGGGTATCGCCAACTTTACCTATACTAACACTTCCTTCACTCCAAAATGACCATGTCGTATCATTTGTGTCTTCATCAACTTCTTCATCTTCTGTTAGTGCTGCTGGAATTACTTTTGAAATTGATGCTAGTGTTGGATTTGAAAATCTAAATTTAATTCCTTGGCTAAATAAGTCTCTTTCATCACTGAAATTTCTCAACCACTGTAAACGATTATATATTGGCTTAGTTACATCTCGTACAATTCTTTTGGGAGCCTCTGTTTGTGCTTCTATCAAAGCAAGAACTGCTTTGTCATCAAAAGGATCTGAAGCAGAAGCAGTTGCTTCTGTTGTAAAACTTAAAGCTGTTGTTGAACTTATTCCAGCATACGAGCCGCTTTCGCTGTCATCAAATGCAGTTGCGTCTATTAAAACGTAATATTCAGTTTCGTTATCAAAATCTGATGATGGAGTGACAGTTATTTGAGATGTTCCTGAACCTGTAACCTGACCACCTGTTACATCAATGGTTTCAACTGTTGAATTACCTGAAGTTTTTTTAATAGTGATATTTCCGCTTTCAGCATCAACACTTTCACTAAAATTAAGAACAATAGTTGAATCAACTGCAACACTAGTTGCATTATCTGCTGGAACTGATGAACTTAGTGTAGGTACTGCATTAGCGGTGGTAAAACTTAAAGCTGTTGTAGAACTTATTCCAGAATATGAACCGCTTTCGCTGTCATCAAATGCAGTTGCATCTATTAAAACATAATATTCAGTTGAGGCATCAAAATCTGATGATGGAGTGACAGTTATTTGAGATGTTCCTGAACCTGTTACTTTACCGCCTGTTACATCAATGGTTTCAACTGTTGAATTGTCTGAAGTTTTTTTAATGGTAATGTTTCCACTTTCAGCATCAACACTTTCGTTAAAATTAAGAACAATAGTTGAATCAGCTGCAACACTAGTTGCGTTATCTGCTGGAACTGATGAACTTAGTGTAGGAACAGTATTAGCGGTGGTAAAACTTAAAGCTGTTGTAGAACTTATTCCAGCATATGAACCGCTGTCTACATCATCAAATGCAGTTGCATCTATTAAAACATAATATTCAGTTGAGCCATCAAAGTCTGATGATGGAGTGACAGTTATTTGAGATGTTCCTGAACCTGTTACTTGACCGCTAGTTACATCAATCGTTTCAACTGTTGAATTGTCTGAAGTTTTTTTAATGGTAATGTTTCCACTTTCAGCATCAACACTTTCACTAAAATTAAGAACAATAGTTGAATCAACTGCAACACTAGTTGCATTATCTGCTGGAACTGATGAACTTAGTGTAGGAACAGTATTGATAATTTCAAAAGCTGTTGTTAAAGAATATTCATGAATTTTATCATCTGTGTAACCTAGCACAAACATTTTCAAACCATTTGAACTAAATTCAACTGTGAAAGGTTGGTCATCTTCAGAATTTACTGAGAAATTACCTCTATGAGTAACAGTACCACTTAGATCAAAAGCACTAGCTAAATCAAATGCTGCTATGTGATCACCGGTTCCACTCACAACATACATTTTTGTTCCATCACTATTGAAATCAACATCTCTTGGTTTGTGGGCTGTAGATGTGACAGAAAATGCACCTGGAGTTCCAGCACTTTCAACTTGATAGGCAACACTCAAATTCCAATATACAATTCTATGATTAGCAAATCCTGCCAAAAATAATTTTGTTCCATCATTGTTAAAAGTAAGACCACAAGGTGTACCATCTCCGTTAGCATGCGAGTTTGTGGCCAATTCACCAACTTTTGTTGCGCTTGAAACATTAAAAGCTGATCCAAGATCTAACTCAAAGATTTTATTATTTTGATTTCCAGATACATATAATTTTGTTCCATCACCGTTAAAAGTTATTCCATAAGGATGTAAATCCGCCATAGGCGCCCCCATACAAGTTGTACCTACACAAAGTGAACGAGTTATTGATTGAGTAGTAGAAACGTCAAAACCAGTAGTAAGACTATATTCATTAACTTCATCATCAAAACCATCTGATCCCATTATAAATACTTTGGTCCCATCAGTATTAAAATGCATACCAGCTGGTGTTGCATTATCAGATGTTGTATCGAAAGATTCGCCAACTCCTAAATATGTAACTCCAGCGATAACTGATGGATTTAATAGAAAAATGTTAAGAAAAAAATACGAAATTAAGATAAGAAAATAATTAGTGACTCAAATTAATAATTTAGATGACATAGTAAAAAATGGTCTTTGTATAGGCTGTGGAATTTGTCAAAGTATTACTGGAAAAGATACTATTGAAATTTCGATGACTCCAAAAGGAAGATTGGAACCAAAAGAAGTAAAAAAAATTCCTTCAGATAAATTCAATAAAATATTAAATGTCTGTCCTGGTGTAATAGTAGAAGGTCTGCCCAAGGAACAAATTGATCAAAAAGCAAAACATGATTTAGTATGGGGCTATTATTTATCTTTATTTTACGCATGGTCTACTGATGAAAAGATTAGATTTGAAAGTTCTACAGGTGGTTTGTTAAATGGTTTATCACTCTATTTATTAGATTCAAAAAAAGTAAATTTTGTTCTTCATACTGCAACTAATCCAGATAAACCAATGAGAAGTGTATCTAGATTTAGTTATAATAAAGATGATTTATTAAATGCTAATAGTTGTTCAAGGTATGGACCTGCTTCACCTCTGGATAGATTTCATGAGGCGCTTGAATTAAATGAGCCTTTTGTATTTGTTGGTAAACCTTGTGATATAAGCGCTATAAGACAATTATCTAAATCAGATGAAAGAGTTAATAAATTTTGCAAATATTTATTAACTTTAGTTTGTGGTGGTTCTACAGAGTTCACTAAGTCTCAAGAATTTATAGAAAGTTTTAAGGTAAAAGAAGAAGAGCTATCTACCTTTAGATATAGAGGATTTGGAAACCCTGGAAAAATGTACATTAAAACAAAAGATGGAAGAGAATATGATAAAGAATACAATTCATTTTGGGGCGAAGAATCTACATGGAGAGTCCATTTTAGATGTAAAATTTGTCCTGATGCAATTGGCGAAAGTTCTGACATAGCTGCATTAGATACGTGGCGAGGTGGTTCACCTGAGGGAGAAGATGAGGGTTTTAATGCTGCAATTGTTAGAACTAAAAAAGGTTTAGAGTTATTGAATGATTCAATAAAGGCTGGCTATATTGAAAAAGGTGAAGATCTTAAAATTGAAGACATAAATGACTTTCAACCTCATCAAGTAAATAAAAAAAAAGCAGTTCATGCTAGGCACTTAGGTTTAACAAAAGAGAACATACCAACATTAAAAACACTTGGTTTAAGAATAGAAGATTTATATAATAAAAATTCAAAAGAATTTAATATTAAAGAAGAAAAAGGTATTACAGCTAGAATTAAAAAAATATGAAAAAATTTTTATTCTTATTATTGTATTTTTTACTTGCTGGTCAGTTAGTTTTTGCAAAAAATTATAGTAAGGGAGATATTGTAACAGGTACTTTTGAGCCTGTAAAAAGATTAAAGATAGAATTAAGCCCAGGTGATTGGCAAGTTGTTTATAAATCAGCAGATTTAATTTATGGAATTACAGCTAGGGGAGTTGGTATTGTTAAAGTTGAAAATGGTGAAGTAACAGAAGCAATAGAGGTTGAGTATATTCAAACAGGAGGTCAATATATTACTACAATTGGAGGTATAGCAATTGAAATATTTTACAAAAATCAATATGGAGGTTGTTATGATAGACCTGATAATTATTTGGTAGAGTTTTTTCGAAAAGGTAATAGCCATAATTGTTTAATAGTTGGACATTTTGATTTGCCAAAAAGACTTACTAATCCAGACGATCCTGAGCGAAGAGGGTTAGCTGCTCAATATAATCAATGGATAAGATCAAGTGGTGTTAAAATTCCAAAAATTGTAATTTATAGTCAGCATTTATATTTTTCTCAAATGGCAGGTGGAAATTTTTATAATGTAAGTCACTTTATAAATCCTACAGTTTTAAATGCTCCAGTGTCAAAATTTTCTACAATAGATGCATCGGAATATAGTAAATTTAATATTGAAAAACATCCAGAACACCAAAAAGTAATGGAAGAATGGGTTTCAATTGCTGCAAAAAAACATATAAAATTTGAAAAAGATATTAAAGCTAGACCAAATCACTATCTAAATTTAAGCAAATATGTATCAGGAGAAAATGAAACCGAAGAAAGTGTAGACACTTCAATTGTAGATCAAATTAAAAAGCTTAATGAATTATATAAGTCTGGCGCACTAACAAAAGAAGAATTTGAAAAAGCTAAGAAAAAGTTATTAAATTAAAAAAATTTCTTGGAAAATCATAAACAATAGCTTAATAAAAAATAATGACTGTATTAGTAAAAAATTTAAGTGCAGGAGTTAAAAAGGTCATAATCAATGATCCAAAAACATATAATTCTTTATCATTTAAAACATTAAATAATCTTATAAAAGCTTTTAAAAAACTTGATAAAGATAACTCTACAAAAGTAATCATCTTAGAAGGTTCTGGAAAAGGTTTTAGCGCAGGTCATAATTTAAAAGAGGTAAGAGGTTTAAAAAAAAGATCAAAATATCTTAAATTATTTAATCTTTGTTCAAAATTAATGATCAAAATAGTTGAAGGAAGAAAACCAGTAATTGCCAAAGTTCATGGCGCAGCATATGCAGCTGGATGTCAGTTAGCAGCTAGTTGTGATTTAGCTTATAGTACAAGTGATGCTATGTTTGCTACTCCAGGAGTTAACATTGGACTATTTTGTAGTACACCAATGGTTGCTGTTAGTAGAAAAGTAAGTAGAAAAAGAATGATGAAGATGCTCTTAACTGGTGAACCAATAAAAGCTAGTTATGCAAAAGAAATTGGTTTGATTAATGATCATTTCTCAAAAACAAAATTAAATAGTGAGGTTTTAAAAGTTGCTAAAACAATCGCTTCTAAATCGAATTTAACAATTAAAATAGGAAAACAGGCTTTTTATAAACAATTAGAAATGCCATTAAGAAAAGCTTATGCATATACGAGTAAAATGATGACATTAAATATGATGGCTATGGATGCACATGAAGGAATTTCAGCATTTTTAGAGAAAAGAAAACCTAAATGGAAAAATAAATGAATGATAGCGAAATAAAAAAAATATTAGAAGATTCAAAAATTATAGCAATGATTGGTGTAAGTTCTGAAAAAAAAGGAGAAGATCCAAAAAATTTAAAAAGAAAACCTGCAAACGTTGTAATGAAGTACATGCAAGATTTTGGATATAAAGTAATCCCCGTTAATCCTTTTGCAGAAGGTGAAACAATTAATGGAGAAAAAGTTGTATCAAGTTTAAATAAAATAACTGAAAAAATTGATATCGTTGATGTATTCCGTCCTTCAAAAGAAGCTCCAGGTTTTGCTAACGAAGCGGTTAAAATCGGTGGAAAAGTTTTGTGGTTACAGTACGGAATTCAAAATGATGAAGCTCAAAAAATTGCTGAAGATAATAATATTAAATACATTTCTAATAGATGCATTAAGCAAGAGTATCAAAAATTATTTCAAAAATCTAATCCAGTATTTCCAGCTCTTAAAAAATAGTGAAAAAATTTTTAATTTTAATCTTTTTTTTACAAACTTCTGCTTTTAGTCAAAATCTTGATAACGCATATTTTGCTGGTGGATGTTTTTGGTGCATGGAAGAAGCTTTTGAAAAGAAGGAAGGTGTTTTAGAAGTAATCTCAGGTTACTCTGGAGGAACTACAGAAAATCCTAACTATGAGGAAGTAACTTATGGAAATAGTGGACATTTTGAAGTTATCAAAGTTGTTTTTGATAGAAATAAAACCAACTACAAAGACTTGTTAGATTTTTTCTGGAAAAACATTGATCCTTTTGATGAATACGGTCAATTTTGTGATAAAGGATATAGTTATAAATCAGTAGCGTTTTATAAAAATAACGAGGAAAAAAAATTGATTAAAGAGAGTATTGTTAAATTAGAAAAAAAATTTAATAAAAAAATTGTCACTTATGTTAGAGAATTTGAGAAATTTTATATAGCAGAGGAAAAGCATCAAGATTTCTATATTAAAAAATTTGCAAGTTATTTAAGATATAAAAAAGCATGCGGCAGAGAGAGAATTTTAAACAGAATTTGGAATTAATGAAAAAAATTTTTATAGTTTATGGACACTACAACGATAAATCATTCAATGCTTCAATAAAAGATACTTTTATTCAAACTGTAAAAGACAACGGTAATGAAGTTGATATTGTTGATCTGTATAAAGAAAATTTTAATCCAGTTTTTGCTGGTGAGAAACCCGATGCTGTAGTTTTAGATCATCAAAAAAGAATAGAGGCATCAGATGTAATTGTATTGATTGCTCCTATATGGAATTTTAGAATGCCAGCAATTTTAGAAGGATGGATTGATAAAGTTCTGTCTCCCCCATGGGCATTTAGATTTAAAAAAATATTTGGTAATTATGGTTATCCAATTGGAAACCTTAAAGGAAAAAAAGCGATTGTATTTTGTACTTATGGATCTCCGCAATTTGCAATAAGAACCTTTTTTTTAAATATGCCAACTAAAAGGTTAAGAAGAGGCGTATTTAATATTTGTGGAATATCTGATGTTATTTATAAAAGATATTTTGCTGTGCCATTTGTTACTGATGAAAAAAGAAAAAAGTTTTTAGAAGACGTAAAAAAAACAGCTCTCAAAGTATAAAACTATCTTTTATATTTTTTCATAGCAACATTTGCTAAGAGAAGATTTGGATCAATAAATACTTTAGACTCTTTTATTTTTTTAAAAGATTTGTAAGCAAAGATTGCAATAGGCAATTCCGTACAACCCAAAATTATTTTTTTACATTTATTTTTAATTAAATAATTGACTGCGGGTCTTATAGTTTTTTCTGCTTCACGAACTTTACCCATTTTTACAAGCTTAATTGCTTTATTCACTGATTTTTTCTGCAATGGTGTATTAGGACTTATAAGATTAAAATTTTTGTCAAAATATTTATTATATACTTTTGTTTTTAAAGTTGCCTCAGTACAAAGAATACCAATTTTCGAATTTTTTTTACAAGTTTTTTTTGAATAAAGATAAACTTCTTTAGGCATACTTATAATTGGGATATTAATTTTTTTTTGTAAATCAGCATGCCAATAATGAGCTGTATTGCATGGCATAACAATAAATTTACATTTATTTTTTTGTAGCAACAAACACCCTTTAATTAAACTTTTTAAAACGTTTGTATATTTTTTGATATTTTCAGGTCTTTTAGGAATGTTTGATTTATTGTATAAAATAAAAAGTGGATATTGTTGATCTATTTTACCTCTATTGATTAATGCAAGTTTATTACAAAAATCAAGCCCTGCTTGAGTACCCATTCCACCTAAAATACCAATCATAAGAATTAAATTTTTAAATTTTTCCTAACAATATTTTTTTAATCAATTATTATCTAAATATGCAAGAAATATATGTAGATGATGTAGGAAAAGGATTTCCATTAGTATTAGTTCATGGTTTTCTAGGATCTTCTGACATGTGGAAGTTTCAAAAACAATATTTTAGTAAACATTTCAGGGTAATAGCTCCAGCTCTTCCAGGTTTTGGAGAAAGTAGCAATGTGAAATCTCTCAATAGTATAAATGATATGGCAAAAGCAATATTAAAGTGTTTAGAAAGTAAAAATATTAATAATTTTAATTTGCTTGGTCATTCAATGGGAGGAATGATAGTTCAGGAAATAGCCAAGATTTCAGGTAGTAAAATTAATAAACTTGTTTGTTTTGCGACAGGATCTATTGGTGACATACCAGGAAGATTTGAGACTATTGAAACATCTAGAGAAAGATTAAAAAACGAAGGTATAAAAGAATTTATTAAAAGAGTTCCAAAAAAATGGTTCATTGAGGAAGATAAAGCAAAAAATTATTATTTATGTGAAGAAGCTGCAAAAAATATAAATGAGGTTACAGCCGACAATGCATTAATTGCAATGAAGAACTGGAATGGCTTTGAAAATTTAAAAAATATTAAAAATGAAACTCTGATTATGTGGGGCGATAAAGATATTTCTTATAATTTTGATCAAGTAGATACTTTAAATAAAAATATTCCTAAAAGTGAATTATTTATATTTAATGATTGTTGTCACAATATTCACCTAGAAAAACCAGATGAATTTAATCAAATACTCCACAATTATCTGGATAAATAGCATATAAAATGAGCTTTCTATTCTTAGGTTTCTTTACTGGATTAAGTTTAATTTTAGCTATTGGAGCACAGAATATATTTGTTATTGAGCAAGGTTTAAAAAAACAATATGTATTTTTAGTTTGTTTAATTTGTTCAATATCTGATTTAATTTTAATTTTTCTAGGATTATTTTTTATTTGAGTATTTTAAAGTATTATTTACAAAAAAATGTTGAGTTAATATTTAATATTCTACTTTTTGTTTTTTTGATTTATTTTATTTATAGTAAAGTAATATCATTATATAAAAAATCTGATATTAGCTTTGATAACAATCTTCTTTCATTAAAAAATATAACATTAAAAACTTTAGGTTTTACATATTTAAATCCTCACGTTTACTCTGATACTGTATTTTTTTTAGGAAATTTTTCAAAAAATTTTTTAATTATTAATAAATATTATTTTGGCATAGGTGCTGCAATTGCATCATTTTTATTCTTTTTTTCTTTAGGTTATTTGGCAAAATTTTTCTCTAACTATTTAATTAATTCAAATCTTTGGAAAGCTATAAATTTTTTTATTATTATATTTATGACTATTTTATCTAGCTATGTATTTATGGAAATTATATACTTAATTTGAAAAACCGTATTTTCTAAGTCTCGCATCCCCAGTTCTTGCGTGAGCTTCCATTCCTTCGTATCTTGAAATTCTTGCAGCAGCCGCACCAACTTCTTTAGTAGATGCTTTTGTCATTCTTTGAAAACTTAATGTTTTAATGAATTTACCTACAAATAATCCACCCGTATATCTGCCAGCACCCTTAGTAGGTAATATGTGATTTGTTCCAGAGCATTTGTCTCCATAAGCAACAGTTGTTTCTTCTCCTATAAATAATGAACCATAATTTTTTAGTCTATCATGGAACCATTTAAGATTTTTTGTTTGAACTTCTAAATGTTCAGGAGCATATTCATCACTAATTTTTGCCATTTCTTCGTCGGTATCACAAAGTATTACTTCACCAAAATCTCTCCAAGCATCACCAGCACTTTGTTTTGGTAAATCAGGTAAATCAGCAATTAATTCAGGAACTCTTTTCATTACTTCTTCAGCAAGTTTTTTACTAGTTGTAAATAACCACGCTGGAGAATTATATCCATGTTCGGCTTGTCCTACTAAATCAACGGCTACAATTTCAGAGTCAGCTGTCTCATCAGCTATAACAGCTATTTCTGTCGGGCCTGCAAATAAATCAATTCCAACTTTTCCAAATAAAATTCTTTTAGCTTCAGCGACAAACTGATTTCCTGGACCAACTAAAATATCGGCTGGTGCATTACCAAACAATCCATTAGTCATAGCAGCTATAGCCTGAACACCACCAAGGTTCATAATTACATCTGCACCGCATAAGTCAGCAGTATAAATAATTGATGGATGTACACCCACATTTGGTTTTGGTGAACTACAAACTAAAATATTTTTAACTCCAGCAACTTTTGCAGTTGTAACACTCATTACCGCAGAAGCTATATGCGCATATCTTCCTGCAGGGACATAACATCCAGCAGTATTTACAGGTATTAATTTTTGCCCAGCAAACAATCCATCAGATAATTCAACTTCAAAATCTTGACCATAGTTTTTAAGTTGTGCTTCAGCAAATTTTCTTACTCTTTCATGAGAAAATTGAATATCATCTTTTGTCTTTTGATCTAAATTTTTTTTAATTTCTTCTATTTTTTCTTTTGAAACAATTATTTCCCCATCGTATTTATCAAATTTTTTACCTAATTCTTTGCATCCATCTTCTTTTGTCTTTTCAATATCTTTAAGAATATTTTCTACAATCTCTCTAGTTTTTGTATCATCTGTAGAAGATGTTTTAGGTGATTTTTTTAGATATTTTATAGCCATTTTTTTTGGAAATTCTTTTAAATCATTAATCAGTCTAATGCAACAACTGCAGCAGCCATAGATGCCAATCTTGCAGGTGCATCATCAGATCTACTAGTTATAACGACAGGTACTTTTCCACCAATGACAACACCTGCGGCGCAAGCACCCATAAAATAAATCATCATTTTTACTAAACCATTTCCTGTTTCTACACTTGGAACTAATAGAACATCTGCTTGACCTGCTACAGAATTTTTAATTCCCTTAATTGCTGCAGATTTTTTTGAAACACTGTTATCAAAAGCGAGAGGTCCAAATACATCAGCATTTATATTTTCTTCCTTTGCTAAATCAGTAATTTGCTTAGCATCTAAAGAGCTTTGAACACTTTCTAAAACTTCTTCAGTAGCTGAAAGGACTGCAATTTTTGGTCTTTCAATTCCAATTCTATTACAAAAATTTACTACATTTTTTAAAATATGCATTTTAGTTTTTACATTTGGTAAAACGTTTAATGCCCCATCTGTTATAATTAATGGCTTATCATCTTTTTCTAATGTCATATGCCAAATATGACTAATTCTATTTTTTCCTATGATGTTGTAATCTCTTTTTAAAACTTCTTTCATTAAAACATCAGTATGAATATGACCTTTTACTATGATTCTGATTTTACCTTTTGATGCAAGTTCAGCAGCAATCTTTGCAGTATTATTTTCATTAGGTTCGTGAACAATTTCATATTTAGAAATATCAAATTGTAGATCTTTAGCGCATTTTTCAATTTCTGGTTTATCCCCAATAAATATTGGTAAAATTAAATTTTCTTTGACTGCATCCATAACAGATAACATTGGAAGAGGCTTGCCAGCATTAACTATTCCTGCTGTTACATCTTTTTTTTTTAAAGCAAAGTTAAGTAAATTATTTGGACAAACTATTTCTTTATTTGAGATCATTTTAATTATTCCAAAACGGACACTCGCTTGGCGCCATTAAATTCTTTTTAAGATTATCAGATAATTTTAATGTTGTTATAGACATGCCCGCCATTTCCATAGAGGTTGCGTATCTACCAACATAGGTTTTAATATTATTTATTTTTGAATTTAACAAGTTTTCGTTCACTCTTTTTGATACTATATATAATTCTTCTAAAGGTGTAGCTCCTAAACTGTTAATCATTATAGAAATGTTGTCATTTTCCTTTAATTTTGAGTCAGCCATAATTCTTTTATAAAGATCGTCTACTAAATCATTAGCTGGTCTTAATTTTTCTCTTTTTATTCCTGGTTCACCGTGAATTCCCATTCCTATTTCTATTTCATCATCATTTATTTCAAATGTTGGCTTGCCGGCTTCTGGCAATATACATGGTGAAAGCGCAACACCAAGAGTTCTTATGTTATCATTTGCTTCCATTGCAGTTTTAAAAGTTTCATCAAGAGAAGCACCTGTTTCAGCAATTGCACCAGCAATTTTAAATACAAAAATCATTCCTGCAATTCCTCTACGTTTACTTTTTTCTTCTTCACTAGCACTAGCAATATCATCAGCCACTATGACTTTTTTTGTTTTAATTCCCTCAGCCTCTACCATTTCACAAGCCATTTCAAAATTCATTACATCACCACCATAATTTCCTATAATGCATAATACTCCGTTGCCGTTATCAGCATTTTTAATTGCAGAGACCATTTGTTCTACAGACGGTGAAGCAAATACAGATCCAATTGCACATGCATCCAAAAAACCTTTTCCAACATACCCTGTAAAAACTGGTAAGTGACCTGAACCACCCCCGGTAACAATACCAACTTTATTGGTAGCTTTTTTTGCACGAGTTATAACTCTATTATTATCTTTAGATATTGCATAAACTTCAGGATGAGATTTTATAAGCCCATCAATTGACTCTTCAACAAAATTTGCTGGATTATTGATAATTTTTTTCATAACTATTTTTATATTTTAAAATTAAAAATATATATACTATTAAAATGATAAAACCATTTAAAGTACAGATATCAGAAGAAAATCTTAATAAAATATATTCAAAGGTTAAGGATTACCAATGGCATGAAATGCCAGATGATGGTGGTTGGGAGTATGGCTCAAACTTAGATTACATGAAAGACATTTGTAATTTTTGGATTACAGAATTTAATTGGAGAAAAGTTGAAGATAAAATTAATAAATTTAATAATTTTAAATCAAATGTAAATGGTATTGATTTACATTTTATTCATGAAAAGGGCAGTGGAAAAAATCCTACACCATTATTACTAAACCATGGATGGCCTGGATCAATATTTGAATTTTTGCACATAATAGATCAGTTAGCACATCCAGAAAAACATGGAGGTAAAGAAGAAGAAGCTTTTGATGTTATTGTACCCTCATTACCAGGGTTTGGATTTTCTGGAAGACCAGAAAAACCAATCGGTCCTAGAAAAATGGCATCAATATTTAATTCTTTAATGTGTAAAGTTCTTGGTTATAAAAAATATTTAACTCAAGGAGGTGACTTTGGTGGAACAATAGCAACATGGCTAGCATATGATTTTCCAGAAAATTTATTAGGAATTCATATTAATATATTAATAACTCGTCATCCTGATGGACCACAAACTAAAGAGGAAAAAGAATGGCAAGAAAGATTTAAAGTAGAACAGAGAATAGAAGATGGATACAGAACACAACAAGCTACAAAACCTCAAACTTTAAGCTATGCGATGATGGATAGCCCTGTTGGAGTTGCTGCGTGGATAATTGAAAAAATGAGAGGATGGTCTGATATTAAAAATGGAGATATTGAAAGCGTTTATAGTAAAGAAACATTATTATCTAACATAATGATTTATTTGGTTACCAAAACTTTTAATACTGCTTCTTGGATTTATTACGGAAGAAGAGAAGAGGGAGGAAGGTCACTTCCAAAAGAACATCTGCCTTTAAAGGTTCCAACTGCAGCTGCTTTATTTCCTAAAGAGTATTTAGAGTGGGCTCCTCGATCTTATGTTGAAAGAATTTATAATATTAAAAGATGGACAGAAATGCCAAAAGGTGGACATTTTGCTGCTTTAGAGCAACCAGATTTATTGCTAGAAGACATAAGAGAATTTGCTAAATCTTTAAAATGATAAAAAAATTTTTAATAAGCTTTATTGTTTATCTTTTTTCTTTGTCGTTATATTCTAACTCAATGGCTAATGAAGAAGCTCCTTATGATGTAGTTCATCAAAATGATATTTATGAAGTAAGATATTATTCAGATCGTCTAGTAGTTCAAGTAATGAGCAAAGATAATAATAATAGTTTTAGAAAACTCTTTAGATATATTTCTGGAGCAAATAAAAAATCTACAAAAATCAGTATGACCATACCAGTTACGCAAACTACAGAGGATAATGTAACTTACATGCAATTTTACTTACCATCAAAATTTACTAAAGAAACAGTTCCATCTCCCACAAATCCAGAAGTTAAGATTTCAACTATAAAAGAAGGTTATTTTGCAGTGATCAGATATTCTGGACGAGCATCAGATGCAAACTTTGATAAGCATAGTAAAATTCTTGAAAAAAAACTTAATGAGGACAGCGTATCAATTAACGGACTTCCTATTAAAGCTACTTACGATTCACCCTTTACATTACCAATGTTAAGAAGAAATGAAGCTATGTTTAAAGTTGAATGGAATAAAAACTAATAAAATTTAAATGAGCTTAACAGCTGACCAAATCAATGATTATGAAGATAACGGATATGTCAGCCCAATAGATGTTTTATCTAAAACAGAAGCAAACGAAATTAGAGAAGAAATAGAATTTATTGAAAAAAAATGGCCAAACGAGCTAGAAGGTTTAGGAAGAAATTATGTCCATTTGATATCGCCAGTATTTGATAAAATTTGTCATAATAAGAAATTATTAGATGCAGTAGAAAGTATTATTGGAAAAAATATTCTTGTATGCGGAACAACTCTATTTGTAAAAAATCCTAATGAAAAAGGATTTGTTAGTTTCCATCAAGATGCAAAATATATAGGCCTTGAACCATATAATTGGGTAACAGCATGGGTAGCAGTTACTGATGCAAATGAAGATAATGGTTGCATGTTAATGTGGCCAGGTTCTCACAAAGAAAATTTAAAATTTCATAACCAAAAATTTGATGAAAATAATTTATTAACAAGAGGTCAAACTGTTGAAAATGTTCCATTAGAGAAAACAAAACCAGTAGTATTAAAAGCAGGCCAAATGTCATTGCATCATCCAACTGTAGTTCATGGATCTGGTTTAAATAAAAGCAAAGATAGAAGAATTGGTTTTGTAATACAGAGCTATATAGGAACAAATGTAAATCAAGTATTGGGAAAAATGTATGTTCAACAAGCAAGGGGTGTTGATGATTTTAACTATCATCATAGTGTTAATAGACCAACTGAACTAATGAATTCAAAAGATATTGAATCGAGAAGAATAGCTAATGAAGAATTATCAAAAATTTTTTATAGTGGATCAAAAAAAGTAGGAAAATATTAATTAAATAAGACTAATACCTTCTTTGTAAAAAAAAATAGCCAAAAGCATTACTAACAATATGTAGATAAAACCATAAATTGCGTATTTAATCTTTTTTTTCATTAAATTTTTTTTATTTCTTCAAAAACTTCTTTTGCATGATCCTTTACTCTTACATTAGACCATATTTTATGTATTTTTCCTTTAGAATTAATCAAAAAAGTGGACCTAACAATCCCCATAAATTGCTTACCAAGAAAAGATTTTTTACCCCAAACTCCATATTTTTTAATCACTAATTTTTTTTCGTCCGAAAGAAGATGAAATTTTAATTTATATTTTTTTTTAAATTTGAGATGGCTTTCGATACTGTCTTTAGATATTCCTAATACAATTGTCTTATTTTTATTAATTAAACTATTTAATTTACTAAAGTCTTTAGACTCTAAAGTACAACCAGGAGTATCATCTTTTGGGTAAAAATATAAAATTATATTTTTTTTTATTTTATTTAACTCAAAAATACTTTCATCTGTACTAGGCAGTTTAAAGTTAGGTGCTTTACTGTTTATTTTTAATTTCATAATTATGCTAATTATATGAAAAATATGTTGTGTCAATAGGGATCATTGTAACCCTAAAAGAATTTTTTATTATTAGTTAAATGAAAAAATTAATTTTATTATTAATTATTGTTCCAAACTTAGTGTTTGCCGAGTCAATGAAAATGATAGGTGAAAAAGGAAAATCGTCAGAAGTTGATAAAACAATTGAAATAAAAATGTATGATAACTATTTTGAACCAAATCAAATAAATATTTCAAAAAATCAAACTGTAAAATTTATTATTACTAATTATGGTGAATTGGTTCATGAGTTTAATATTGCAACTAAAATGATGCATCTAAAACATCAAAAAGAGATGGCAAAAATGGTCGACTATCAA
Organism: uncultured Pelagibacteraceae bacterium; assembly: GCA_902566805.1. GTDB lineage: Bacteria > Pseudomonadota > Alphaproteobacteria > Pelagibacterales > Pelagibacteraceae > Pelagibacter. Next base: position 6,110 of record CACFKJ010000014.1, on the reverse strand, counting down.
ATATTATTAGGCGATAAAATAGATAAAGTAAAAATGAAAGAAGTTGCAAAAAAAGATCATTCTATGGCACATTCTCACGCAAATAGTTTACTTCTTGAGCCAAATAAATCGGGTGAAATAATATGGAAATTTACCAATAGTATAAAACTTGAAGCAGCTTGCAACATACCAGGTCATTATGAGTCTGGAATGGTTTCAAAATTTGTCGGTTTATAAGATATTAAATTTTAATGAGAAGAAAATTTCTAAAAATTTTAACATCATCATTAATAGGTTTTTTTTTATTACCTTATAGAATTGCTATTAGTGCAACGAAAAATATTATAAATAAAAATTTAACTAGCGAACAAAAAAATATTTTATTTAACGAAGGAACGGAAAGACCATTTTCAAGTGCACTTTTACATGAAAAAAGAGAAGGTTTTTATCACTGTGCAAACTGTGGGGCAAAATTGTTTAGTTCAAATTCTAAATTTGATAGTGGAACAGGATGGCCTTCTTTTAGCGAGTCTCTACCTGGTGCTTTCAAAACTAAAGTTGATTATTCATTTGGAATGAAGAGAACTGAATATCATTGTGCAAAATGTGGTGCACATCATGGTCATGTATTTAATGATGGACCTGGCAAAGATGGCAAAAGATTTTGTAATAATGGATTGTGTCTAATTTTTAAACCAACTAAATAAAAATAAGGAGGTCAAATGTCTAAAGATAAAATAAAAATGGAAGTCGAAATATATGCAGATATGGATAAATTGTTAGATAAAATTGTTGATGATTACAATTTACCTGACAAATCAAAAGCCATCAGGGTTTTACTTGATTACGTAGATGAAAAAGAAAATGAATGGGATGAAATGTTTGCTACTGTAAGATGTAACAGATGTTAAAACCTGGGCGTCTGTTGCCCGGCGCCCTGAACTTTGTAGTATTATTCTAGAATAATTTGAATTGAAAAGTGAGGTTTTGCAACCCAAGTGCGGACATAGTGCGGACAAGTTTTTTATGCTATGATCATGGATCATGAAAAAGATTTTAAATTTAACAGTTTTGTGTTTATTTTTGACAGGGTGTTTTACACCAAGAGTTAAAGTCGTAAATCTATCGGATTTAAGTCCAGAAGTATTAACTAAAGCTAGTAAAGTTCAAGTTTTTAAACTTGATAACCCAACCCCAAAACCAGATATAGAAAAATATGTTGGTGAAATTACCGCATACTCATGCAAACACCTGATGACTGATCCCCCTGCATCTAAAGGTAATGCATTAACTCAACTAAAAGTTCAAGCTGTAGAAGCGGGTGCAAATGGAATAATAGATATAACTTTTGATAGCCGAGGAACAGATACTTGGGGAACAAATTGCTGGGAATCTGTCCAAGCAAGTGGAACTGCAGTAATTTTTAAGTAGAAGAAGCGAGAAACAAGAATAAATGAAAAAAATTTTAAGTATTGCCGTTCTAGGACTTTTCTTATCAGTAAATTTATTAGCAGATGATTATACAATTTCTGAAAATTCAACATCTACAAATGGTGAAAATACTATCGATGGTAGTGATAGCCTTACATTAAATTCAGGAATAACAATAACTACTTCAGGAGCTAATGAAGGAATTGATGCATCTGGAGGAGATAATACAATTAATCAGTTAGGAAATATTTCAACAACTGGTAACTCAGGACACGGAATTAGATTACAAGGCGATAGCAATACTCTGGATATATTAGGTACTATTACAACCGCTGGAGTTGAGGCCTACGCTATTTATTTAAGGTCAAGTGACAGTAATACCATCACACAATCAGGAAAAGTTGAAACTACAAATCATACTTCACGTTTATATATGATAGAAAATAGTGCAAGCAACAACATCACCCAATCAGGAGATTTGGAGTCTACTGGAGTTAAGTGGTCTCATGGTTATTATTTAGACAATGCTGACACTAACACCATTACACAAAAAGGAAATATTACAACTGCAGGAACAAGCGCAAGATCACATGGATATTTTTTTGATGATGTGTCGGATGCATCTGGTAGTGACAATAATACTATTACTCAGGAAGGAGATATAACTCTTACAAAAAATAATAATAAAGGTTATTATTTTGAGTCAGGTGATAGTAACTCAATAACACAATCAGGTACTATTACTACATCAGGAACTAACGGACACGGATATCATTTTTTTTCAAATTCAGACAATAATACAATAACACTTACCGGAGCTATCTCTGTTTCAGGCACAAATGCCAAAGTAATTAAAGTAGAGTCTGGAAACGATAATAATACATTAGTCCTTTCAGAAGAACCTACAATTACTGGAAGCTTAGATCTTGGAGGTGAAGATTTTATTATTTCTTTATCTTGCAATCTAAAAAAAGATTTAACAATAGAGATCGAAAATAAAACCAATATGAGTGTTACAGATAATTTATGTGGAAATGATAGATATGAAATTCTTGACTCTTCAAGCAATGCTGACGCTGATAATTCTGAAACAGACGGTTATTTAAGAATTTATGGTGAAGATTTAGATATTAATTCTCATAATAAGAAATACAGAACTGAAATTTTCTTATCCAAATTAAAAAATATTTTTAACGCCGTAAGCAACGATATAGAACAAATAGTATTTGATACCAATCAAAAAAGAAATGGCATTTATAAAAATGATTTATCAGGTGTAGTCGATTATTTTGATCAAAATGAAAAAATAGAAAATACCTCAAAACATTTATTTATGGGTTATGCAAAACAAAAAGCTACTTTTGACAATGGTGAGTTTTCTGGAACCAAAAATATGGTTTTAGGGTACAAACAAGATATTGAGGTAAAAAAATTTAAAGGGTCAATAATACCCATTGTTGGAATATCTTATAATAATATTAAAGATATAGAGACCGAAGCCAATCAAACAATAGAAAAAAAAAATTATAGCCAATTTGTTGGAATAAATTCTAAAGTTGAAAAGCAAAAAATTTTTAATGAAAATAACTCTTTAACTTTAGAAATCCAAAGTACATTTGGCATTCATAGATTGCCAAAATATGTAACAAATTTTACTGAAGGTGATTTGTCTGTTGATGATGCAATCGATCAGGTATTGAGCGCAGGATTTAGCGCAAAGTATTCAAAAAAATTTGAAAATGGTTTTGTGCTCGAGCCATACGCAGGTGTTTCTTACAATAATACTCTAAGTAATGATGTAGCAATAATTGCAGATGGAGAAAATAAAGAAGCAGGTCACGTTATGAATGGCGTCCTAGCTAAACATGCGGGTTTATCCTTAACAAAACATACAAATAATATTAGCTTTTCATTAAATTATGAACATGGAGATCAAGACGGATTAAAAGAAAATACTTTTGGAATTTCTTTTAGCAAAAAACTTCAAAAAATCATTAAAGAAAATGATAAATTAAAACAGTTAGCAGAAGAAGTATTAAAAGAAAATGCTGTAAAAGATGATTTAATTATTCAACTGATCAAAGAAAATCAAAAATTGAAAAATGAAAATAAAATATTCAAGAAAAATCTTGATTAAATGTATGAATTTTTAGCAAATCTAACTTTAGTTATTCATTTAATTTTTATTTTATTTGTTGTTTTTGGTGGATTATTTTTTTTTATTTTTTCAAAAATTGTTTATATTCACCTTCCAGCATTAATATGGGGAATATATATTGAATTAACTGGTTCTATATGTCCATTAACTCATCTTGAAAATTGGTTTTTAGACAAAGGTGAGCTTTCAACTTATTCTAGTAGCTTTATTCAAAATTATCTTTTACCAATTATTTACCCTCAAAATCTTACTTCTAAAATACAAATATATCTTGGAATAGGATTAATAATAATAAACTTTTTAATTTACGGATTAATTTTATTTAAATATAAAAAAAATAATTTTTGATAATGATTATCATTATCGAAATTTTTCCTTTTAAAAAATTTTTTTTTTGTGAATGATTATCATTAACTTGGAATTAAGTTGAATTTTTTTTTTTAAGCATTATTTAAGAATCATGGAAACTCAAACTTATAATTGTAAAAAATGCGGTTTAACTATTTCATCTACTTGCTCAAAGTGCGATAGAGTTGTAGACGTAAAAGTAATGGATGATGGTTGTATAGTGCAAGTCACAAAATGTTCTGACTGTGCGAATGTACCTGTGATTAAAGATATTTGCGCTGCGCAAAAATAGTTAATACTTAAGTTATATATATCGAGAATTTATTCAGATATTCCGAGTGTAATTGACTTCGTATCATTGATTTCTTTGCACCATAGTTCATAGCTTTCACACATTCTCCAAAGCAATCCGAATGTTGTTTGTGAATTGCTTAAAGGGAACGAACTTTTAGCAAAATAACTTCCTTCATTATTTTTTAATTGTTCTACCACTACTTTTTTTTGAACTAATAATAATTCTATTGTTTTTTTTGGAATTTTATCTTTTTGTAGCTTGTTTAATAACTCATTGTGAAATTCACCACTACTTAAACTTTGATAGCTTTTACTACCAATATACATTTCTACAGCTTCAATTACGGAAATATCGGGATTTTTTAATTTAATATCTGATACATTTGAATAAATCTCTTCAGCAGCATAAAGCATTGCAGGTTTATTAATATCTTTTCTTATCATAGTTTTTAAAATATTGATGATAACTTACATAAAGCAAACATGCCTGGATCGTCTAACTCTTTTGTTTTGTCTTCAAACATTCTTGCTCTTCCAATTTTAATTTTTTTACCCTTAAAGTTTTCTAAAGCTTTTTTTGTAGCTAATTTAAATACTTCAGAATAATTTTGACTATCTTTTAGGTGTTTTATAATTAAATCTAAACTATCAGCTATAGTTTTATCTCCTAAATTAGTTTTTCCTCTTTCCAGTATCGTTTTCAATGATATTTCAAACATATTTATAATATCCTCATGACTACATTCAGTTTTTCCTTTTAAATTTTTTGAAATATTCATAAATGAAAAAGCAATTAGTGTACCAAAGCTAGATCCAGATCTTTTAACAAATGCTTGGGAGCAAACCATAAAATTCACACCCAAATCGTCGGTAAATTTAATTGTATTATTATTTATTTCTTCCAGGCCATGTAAAACTGTAACTCCTAAGTCACCATCTCCAATTTTTCCATCAGCAGTATTAAAATCATCGTAGGATTTTTTTGCTTCTTCCAATAACTTTTTAAATATATTAATTAAAATCTCTTTATTAAGCATTTAACTGTTTTAAATCTTCAGCAACGTTCTTTGGAATATTAATCTTTCTATTAAGATTTTTTTTATATCTTTGATACTTACTTTGTCCAGGATATAAAATTTCTTTTACACCTCTTATTTTAGGTAATCTTTTAATTCTTTTAATATTTTCCTTAATCCTTTTACTGTAGTTACCAACAAAAAGATTTGGTTTAATTGTAATAAATAAATGACCAATATTTTGTGGACCAGAAAAATCGTCAAAAGGGTCTTTAACTTTTCCTCCATGATTTCCACCAGTAAGTACTCCACTAAGAATATCAACCATCCATGCAAGACCTGAACCTCTAAAACCAGCAATAGGTAGTTGAACACCAGCTAAAGCTTTTTTAGCATCGATTGTTGGTTTTCCATATTTATCTAGAGCAACACCCTCTGGTATTTTGTTTCCTACTTTTGCAGCAACTCTAATTTTTCCTCTATTGATTACTGAAACGGAAGTATCTAATATAAAAGGAACCTTAGATGATGTTGGTGTTCCAAAACATATTGGGTTTGTTCCAAACAAACTTTTTTTTGCGCCATGAGGAGCAATTGCAGGTGGAGCATTAGTGAAACAAAATACAATTAAATTTTTTTTTACAGCTTGTTCAGCGTAATAACCTGATAATCCATAATGACCGCTGTTTTTAATTCCTACTAAACCTATTCCAGTTTTTTTAGCATTTTTGATTGCTTGTTTTATCCCAAGATCTGCTGCAACAATAAAAAGTTAAATTATGCAAAATCTGGTATAGATGATGAAGCTACTGCGACTTTAAATTATGATAATAAATTTGAAGGAAAAATACATGTTAGTATTAACTCAAATTTAGAAAACACTT
>CACFKJ010000013.1 GCA_902566805.1 uncultured Pelagibacteraceae bacterium | reverse complement strand
CATTTCTAATAAAATTTCATTAGGTTTATATTTTTGTTTTGCAAAAATTTTAAATAATGTAATTGCTTTAGCCATTACCATTCCAGCATTTACTCCTTTGCCAGACACATCAGACAACGTAAAATAAACTTGGTCGTTATGTAAATAAAAGTCATAGAAGTCGCCTGATATTTCTCTTGCTGGTATATTTAATCCAAAAATTGGATAATTAGACAAATCTCTTTTTGGCATCAATCTTTTTTGAACATTCATTGCTAATTTAATTTCTTTTGAAACTCTATTTTTCCATTTGTTTTTTTGTTTTTCAGCCTGCTCAAGTTTATTCATAAGAACATTATATTGTGTTCCAATAATTCCACTATCTGTAAAAGGATCTTGAGGTGCTCTCATGCTGTAATCCTCGGATTTTGCTTGCTCTGTTAAAACTTCTAATAATTCATGTGTATCTGTTGAAGCGTTATGTTCTGATATATTTAAACCTAGTTCCTCTTGTATTTTTCCCACTCTTAGAGGAAAAACATAATTTATTAATTTAAATATTATGTATGATGAAAAGAAACAAAAACTTCCTATACTTAAAATTCCAATTAGTTGAATAGTTAATTGTTCAATTTTTGTTTTTTCAATACCCATTTGTTCAAAGTTTCCAAATATTGCAACAGCTAATGTTCCCCAAATTCCTGATGCTAAATGAACTGGAATTGCACTTACAACATCATCTATTTGAATTTTCTCTAACAAAATAATAGTTGAGCCTGATACTAATCCTCCAATACTTCCTATAATTATTGCCTCTGATGGATTAACATATGCACATGCTGCTGTAATTGAAACTAATCCTGCGAGTGGCCCAGTAATCATAAATAAAGGTTCAGGTTTTTTCATAACAATTACACCCATTAAACTTGAAAAAATTAAACCAAATGATGCAGATAAAAATGTATTAATTAAAATTAATGGAATTTTTAAATCCATTGCTCCATTAGCTCCACCATTAAATCCAAACCATCCAAACCATAAAATTAATGCTCCCAAAGCGGCCATTGGTGTGTTACTTCCTTGGAAAGTTTTTTTTAGAATTTTCTTTTCTATATCTCCCTGTTCTATTTCCTATAATGAGTAATACGGACAAAGCTACCCATCCACCAACGGAATGAACAACAGAGGCACCTGCAAAATCTAAATAACCCATTTTACCTAGCCATCCAAATTTTTCTGTTGGATCATCAAAATTAAATGCCCATGCCCAGTGACCAACTATTGGATATAAAATACCAGATGTAACGAAAGTTATTATCACATAAGAAAAAAATCTTAGTCTTTCAGCTACTGCTCCCGAAATAATAGTTGCTGCAGTAGCAACAAACATTGCTTGGAAAACAAAATATGTTTGATATCCAGCAACATGTGTTGTGAAAAAATAAAATCTATTTCCAAACAAACCCATAACACTGGTTCCATACATCAATGCAAAACCAAATGCCCAAAAAGTAACAACTGCTATTCCAAAATCAGTAACATTCTTAAGAGCTACGTTAATACTATTTTTATTTCTTGAAAGACCAGATTCTAAACACATAAAACCGGCTTGCATTAAGAACACAAGAATTGCACAAATAAGTAACCAGAATGTATCTAAATTAGCTTGGAGAATTGCATCTAGTCTAAACTCTAGAGCTTTTAAAGTATTTTTTGTTGGAAGTTGTTCAATCTTTGACTGAAGTTCATTAATTAATAATTGAATTTCATCTCCAGTCATAGATTGAAATAATTTTTAGTCTACAAGTTTTCTAGCTGTACCTGCGTCTTCAATAAATTTATCGCTTTTAACAACCTTTACTACTTCAAAACCTGTACCTACTATTGCATCCTTAAATTCTTGTTCTGATAAATTAGATTTATCTTTAAATGCAGAAATAGCTACACCTTCAGGCCATGATACTTTCACTGTAGCGTTTGGACTTACTTCTATTAATTTTTTAGTAACCATTTTTTGACATTTAATACACATCATCCCATTTACTTGACCAACCATAGACTCTGCTGCAAAAGCAGTCGAATAAATTAAACAAAAAATAGTTGAAATAATTGTTTTTTTAATCATTTTTCTCCTTTTGTTAATTATCTTACTTAAAATTGTACAATTAAATATTAAAACTGCTCAAATTAAGCTTTTTACATCCGGCTTTTGAGCCAATTTATGATTTTTTCATCTGTAAAGTCTAGCGTTCCAATTACTCTTGCAATCTCCTCTTGGTTTTTATTTAGTATAACTGTAGTAGGAACCCCTCTAAGTTTAAATAATTTCACAAGTTTCATATCATTGTCAAAATAAATCGATAAGTTCTTAATTTTTATATCGTCAAAAAATTTCTTCGTTTTTTTTTGATTTTTTGCCTCTAGGTTTACAGGGACAACATAAATTCCATCAATTTTATGAATTTTATCTAAATATGGCATTTCTTCCTTACAGGGAGCGCACCAAGTTGCCCAAAAATTAATAATATATATTTTACTATTAATATTATTAAGATTTATAAAATTTCCTTCAAAATCCTCAAAAATTATATCTTCGTATTTTTTTGGATTTTCTAAAATTGAAAAATTTTTAAAATCGTCGGTAATATTTGCATTAGTATTTGTGGATAATATTAAAAATATGAAAAAATATATTAATTTTTTCACCTTAATCTTTTTTTTTCCAAATATGATAAAATAAATATGGTGTTACAGCTGGAACTACTCCAAACCAAAACCATTCATCCCATTTAAAACTTTTGTCTAGTGCTAGACTTTTTATTCCATTCCACCAAGTAAGATATCCAATAAAAATCATCCAACCAAGACTAATGGTTAAAAAAATTTTTTGTCTTTGCGTAAAATTGCTATTATCAAACAATTTACTAAAAAATGTTTTGATTTTTTCTAAGTCCATATTAAAGATTTAACAGTCGGCTCCGCTCTTTCTAACCCTTGTAAATTTATTATTCGAGTCCATGCTAATGGCACATCCGTCCGATGCATCTTGTTCTGCTGCATAAAGTGTGTAATTAGAATTAAGAATACCTGGTCCCGAACAAAAGAAATAGCCTAGATCTTGTCCTATTTCTTGTCCACCTAAAAGAGATGTCGAGAGAGCTTTTGTTGTTGCTTTTGATGCAGTTGCTATTGCGTTACTCGCACTACTACAGTTATGACTAGTATGATAGACGTTATTATCTGCATAATATTCTGATTGTCCTAAGGACATCTGCATTAAAAGATTTTCTACTGATTTTCTTTTTGCGCCTTCTACATAGCCACTGTAACTAAGAATACCAACTGAAGCAAGTATTCCTAATATTGCAACAACGACTAAAAGTTCAATGAGAGTAAATCCTGAACGTTTTTTTAGTTTAAGTGAATTTTGCAAAGTATTAATTTTTAAAAAATAACCACTGAAAGTTTAATACTTAACTAAACTTTCAGTAGTTATAAATTTTTATTTTTTACTCAATAACAAACTGATTTTCTAAATAACCTTCGTTCGCTTCAGTTCCGTCAGTTGTCGAACAAGTCTTTACATAAAAAGTTTTTCCATCATCCCAAACGTATGTATGACCTTGAACACCATCTTTACAAGTTATAGCGGTTGCGCCAGAACCTTCTTTAATTGCTTTATTATCTCCAGTTTCTGGTATTTTTCCATATGGATTTTTAAAGTCATTTAAAGCTGCAACAGTTGCTTTGGAAACAGTCAACTTAGTTGCTATTGACGAACAAGATAGTTTATCAACTCCTTTTGAGTCTTTCATAGCGTCACCTATTCCACCAGCGATGTTACATTTCTTTAATTCCGATGCTACATATTTTACCACGCTAGAGTGGTTTGATTTTGAAGCAGATTTTTTTGCCCCCGCAGTATAACCAGAGTATGCAACTACACCTACAGCAGCTAAAATTCCTATAATGGCTACAACAACCAAAAGTTCGATTAGTGTAAAACCTTTGTTATTATTTTTTTTCATAATTAATTATCCTTGTTTTCCTTTTTTTATACAATTGTACTCAATTTTTCTACTAATTAAAGCAAATGTAGTATATATCATTTCTAACCAAAATGGGTCAATAATAAGCGTAAAAACTATTGATTTTCAATAAAAATTGATAAATATTGAGAATATGGCATACGAGGTAAAGGAAGAAGGAAATATATCAACGGTCTATCTAAATGGAGAGATAGACATGGATGTTACTGAAAAGGCCAAAGAAGTTATTTTACCACTTGTTGAAGCCAAAAAAGAAGTTCACCTAAACTTAAAAGATGTTCAGTATATGGACTCATCTGGAATTTCAGTTTTAATTGAAAGTCATCAAAAAGCTCTTGAAGTTGGAACTGTAGTTAAACTTAAAGAAATTAGTAAATCTGTTTTAAAAGTTATAATGATGGCAAAATTAGAACAAGTATTAAATTTGGACTAAAAAGATGGATATATCAGAGTCTAAAGATTTTCCAGTTCACACTAAAAGTCTTAAAGAGGTAAGAGATTTTGCAAGAGCAATTTTCGATCAATCGCCAATTTTTAATAATCAAAAAGATGAATTAGTTTTAGCAATAGCTGAGGCCGCTCAAAATATTGTTAAGCATGCATACAAAGATGTTACGGAAACGAAAGATATTATGCAAATTAAAATATCATTTAAAGATAATGAGTTAACGATAGGTTTTTATGATAAAGGAAAACCTGTTAATAAAGAAAATATAAAACATCGTAAGCTTGATGATATAAAACCAGGTGGATTAGGTACTTTTTTTATTCAACAAATAATGGATGAAGTAGTCTTTAAAGAAGCAACTGGATGGCATAACCACCTAGTTTTAACAAAAAATTTTACTGCCCAATAATTGATCCAACGTTAAATATTGGCGAGTACATTGCTATCATAAGACCACCAATCATTGTCCCCATGAAAACAATCATAATCGGTTCAATTAAACTAGACATGTTATCTACCGATGTATCAAATTCCTCTTCATAATAAGACGCCACTGAAGTAAACATTTCGTCCAAATTACCCGTTTGTTCACCAACTGAAATTAACTGACTAAATGTTGGTGGAAAAGCTGGTTCTTTCGAAAATAATTTTGTAAGAGTATCTCCAGAGAAGACCCCTTTTTTAACATTTTCTAACGCTAGAGTTATTACATCATTATTACTAACTTGTTTAGCTATCTCAATACTTTCAAGTAAGTTTACGCCTGCAGAGCTTAGATTTCCCATTATAAGAGAAACTCTTGCTATTAGAGATTTTAAAATCATATCTCCAAAAATAGGCATTTTCAAAACTCTTCCATGCCATTTATATCTAACTGCTGGAATTTTAGTTGTTGTGTATTTGAATATAGTAAAAAAAATTGCTAAAAATAAAAATGTTATTAGTCCACCACTTCCTCTCATAAAGTTACTCGCAGCCATAATTACTGCCGTTGGTGTTGGAAGATCTACACCCATTCCTTCATACATTTTAGCAAAAACAGGAACAACTTTAACTAACATAAACACCATTACAATAATCGCCACCGAAAACATAACCATCGGGTACATTAATGCACCTTTAATTTTCTTTTTTACCTTTTCTCTTTTTTCCAAAGAATCTACCAATTTAAGTAAAAATACATCTAGTTTTCCGCTGGCTTCTCCAGCTTTTATTAAGTTGATATATATGTTGTCAAAAATTTTTGGATATTTTTCAAAACATTTAGATAGAGTGACACCTCCTTCTAAGCTTTTTCTAATATCTTCAACAATTTCTTTTAATGTTGGGTGTTCCATTTGATCTCGCAACATTCCTAGTACATTTAATATTGGCAATCCTGCCTTAACCATTGTTGCAAATTGCTTGGAAAATACCATCACATCCTGAGGCGTTACCTTTTTTTTACCAAAGGAAAAACCTCCACCCTTTTTCTTCTCTGTTTTTTCTACTTTTTTCTTTGTTCTAGTTAAATTTGTAATGATAATTTTTTGTTCTTTTAGTTTATATGACGCTTCTTCTTGATTTAAAGCGTCAATAGTTCCTTCAACATATTTACCTGCTGAAATGCCCTTATATGTATATGTTTCTGATGACATAAATGATTATTCCATAGACAAGACACGTTCGAACTCTCTGAAATTTAAATCGCCTGATATAATCATTTCTCTTCCCATGTCTGACATTGTTCTAAATCCTTCTTTAATAGCAATTTCTTTAAGCTCTGGTGTAGTTGCTTTTCTTAAAATTGCTTCTTTCACTGCTTTTGTCACGTTAAGCACTTCATATATACCCATTCTACCTTTAAATCCAGAATCTTTGCATTTAGCACAACCTTTTCCTCTTACCGCTTTTGCTCTAGAAGCTTGTTCAGGACTAAAACCCATTTCTTCTAAAACTTTTGGCGTTACATCAGGATCTGGTTCTCTACAGTCTTTGCAAGTTTTTCTTGCTAATCTTTGTGCAAGAACTAAAGAACATGCAGCTGAAATTAAATAATCGGGCGTTCCCATGTTTTGCAATCTAGTAATAGAACTTGGAGCATCATTGGTGTGCAATGTACTAAAAACTAAGTGACCTGTAAGAGCAGCTTTTAATCCAATATCAACTGTTTCTTTATCCCTCATCTCTCCAACTAGAATTATTTCTGGGTCTTGTCTTAAAAAAGATCTAAGGGCCCTACCAAAATCATAACCTATATCATCTTTAATTTGAACTTGTCCTACTCCATCTAATTCATATTCGACTGGATCTTCTGCAGTTAAAATATTTAAATGTGGTTGGGAAACTTCTTTTAAAATACTGTAAAGCGTTGTTGTTTTTCCAGATCCTGTTGGGCCTGTAACTAATATAAGACCTTGAGTTCCATGAATTGCTTTTCTTAAATTTTTAAGATCATTCTCATCAAAATTCAATTGCTCTAAACTAATATTACCAGCATCTTTATTTAAAATCCTCATTACAATTCTTTCATTAGTTGCTGTTGGTAATATTGAAAGACGAAGGTCAACTACTTTGCCATCAATTTTAAATGGAATAGCTCCGTCTTGTGGCAACCTTCTTTCTGCAATATCTAGTTTACCCATAATTTTGAATCTAGTAACAACTGCTCCATAGTTAGAGTGTAAAAATTTTGCAAAATGCTCTTGCTCTTGAAGCATTCCATCTAATCTATATCTCACTCTTGCGCTAAATCTATAAGGTTCAATATGAATATCTGATACTCCAGCTTTAATAGCTTCAGCAACAACAGCTGTACTAAACTTTATAACCTCTGACTCGTTTTCTAATGCTTCAATATCTTCTTCTGGTTTTTCCTCTAATACTTCAGCATTTACATCGCCTTCATAATCAAAAGTTTGGATCTTTTCTTTATTTCTTTTTTGAATTGCTTCAATTGTTGTTTCACCTTCTTTAAGTAATTTTTCGATAAATTCTGATATATGTGTAATTTTAGCTGCGTGTAACTCTATATCTTTTTTTGTAATAGTTTTTAAGTTTCTCATTAAGCTTAATTTTGAACTATCAGAAATTGCTATATGAAGAGTGTTTTTTTCCATTTTGAATGGAGCGATAAAATTTATATTTATATAATTTGATGGTAAAACACTTTTAATTTCATCCGCAACTTCCATTGTAGATAAATCAACTACTGATAAAGATTGCTCTTTTACAAGTAAATCTAAAATTTTTTCCTCGTCTGTAAGTTTTAATTCAAATACAGCATCTAATTGAGAACTTTGTTTTTCCGTTGAAACTTTTTTAATGTTAGCTAAATCTTTACCGGAAATAATATCCTGATCAATCAGAATATTAATTAAATTAATCTCAGACTCTCTACTTATGTTAATCATTATAAAATTCTTGGAGCAATAAACACCAATAATTCATCTAGGTTATCAGATTTTGACTTACCTTTAAAGAGATTACCAATTACTGGCACATTTCCTAGCCCTGGTGTTTGACTTTTGCTATTTGCAATAACATTTTTCTTAATTCCACCAATAACTACAATATCACCATCTGCAACTAATAATTTTGTTACTATTTCCATTTTATTTATAGGGGGCTCATCAGATTCTGTTGATCTATTTGGAGTATCGTTATTTACTTGAATTGTTAATAATACGTTTCCATCGCCAATAATGCTTGGTGTAACTTCTAATTTTAAAGCAGCTTCCTTAAATGAGGTAGAAGTAGTTCCTTCTGATGTAGTTTGATATGGTATTTCCTCACCTTGTGTAACTGTTGCTACCTGATTATCTAAAGTAAATACTTTTGGATTAGATATTGTTTTAGCCATACCTATGCTTTCAAGGGCTGTAATTTCTGCTTTTAGAATTCCTGTAGTAGTTCTTTTTAAAAGTCCAATTCCGCTTGATGCTCCAGTCGCCGCGAAGTTTGTAATTGAATCTGTTGATGATCCTAAATTAACAACATCATCTAATTCTACTTCTGTACTGCTTCCTGAGCTTGGTCCAGCAACACCTCCTACAACTCTTCCATGTTTTTGATAATATCCACCTAATCTTGTTCCAAGTGCTCTTTCAAAATCAGAATTTGCTTCTACAATAAACGCTTCAATTAAAACTTGTTTAGTTCTAATATCTATTTCTTTAATAACTTTATCTACAACATCTAAATCTTTTTCTTTACCTCTAACTATAATAGATCTCGTAGTAACCTCTTCTGTTATCTGTATTGGCGTAAACGATCCATCCCCTGATCCTTGGCTAAATAACTCTTCTATTGTAGCTTTAGCCTGAGATGGAGCTATATAATATAGTCTAAATATTTCCGAATAAATTGGTTCAACACTATCCTCTAATTCTACTTTCTTTTTAACTGCTTGAGCTCGTTGTGATTTATAAGTTTCTTGCGCAGTTAAAGTTTCTGGGGAATGTATTCTAATTAAATTACTTCCAACATCTACATCAGATGCATAATTTTTCATATCTAACAAAGCTTGAAGAGCCTTGTCCCAAGGTACATCAATTAATTCTGCTGAAAGCGTACCTGCAACTTCATCTCCCACTAAAATATTTATTTCTCCAATTTTTCCCATTAAATTCATTATTTCTTTAAAATCTAAATTTTTAAATTTTAAAGTTACTCTTTGTTTTAATAGTGGAAAATCGTCAGATATAATTAAGTAATTTCTTTGTGCTTCAGAAGATATTTTCTTTCTTTTTCCTAATTTTTTTGCATTACCCTCTAAAGGTTTTGGACCCATATCTAAAGTTTTAGAAATTTCAGTTTTTCCAGTTTTTCTAATATCATCCTTAATTAAAGGAGTGTTATGTTTAAACGGTTTATTATATCCCGTGTTTGTTGCACAACCATTTAAAATAAATACAAAAATAACTAGACTGACAAGAGATATAAATTTTTTAATATTCATTTGCCTCTCTTATCTGATTATTAAAATCTATAATTACAAATGTTTCATCATCTTTCTCAAAGATTGCTTCTGTTAATCTTAAATCAACTAGTTTTAATTTTCCTAAATTTTGACCTATTGTGATGGTTATAACTTCTCCTGCCGTATCTCCTAGAGAAATATAGCTATGATCTTTTCCAGAAATTAAACCTAATAACTTAAAGTTATATATGCTCATAGGTTCTTCTTGTTCACCTTCTGGAATATTTGTTAATGAGTTCGTCCCTTCATTTCCAGCGAAAGGATCATTAAGTGGAACCTCATCATCATCTTGAATTTCTTGAGCAATTTCATTTAACTGCTCATTTTCAGTTGTTGCTTGATTTTGATCATGATTATCAGCATAAGCAAAAGTTGCCGATAACAAAAAAAACAGTATCAATATATTTTTAAAAAAACTCATCAGGTAGCCCCACTATTGTTAGTTCTCCTTGCGCAATTATCGTACCAGTTGAATCTCCTTTTACTACAGAGACAGTCTCTTTGTCAAAGTTTAACATCTTATTTGATTTGGAAACTGCTCTTTTAAACTTAATAAACCCCAAAAACTTACCTTTAATCTCATAAGCAACAGGAATTTTGTAATAAGATATCATATTTTTCTCTATTAGATTTTCTGCCTGTGCAGCAATACCAGGTTTCAATACAGCCTCGGGCTTTTTTTTTGTAATTTTAGATATCACTAGCCCATTGACTGCTGCAAAACGACTTAAGCTTTGATAAAGACCTTCAACTTCTGCCTTTGAATGAAATAAAGTTGAACTTTTTTCGAATTCAGGAGTCATTTTTTCTAATTCAGCTTTTAAAGAGACTATTTCATTATTAAATTCAGAAATTTCTTTTTGTTTTAACATTTTATCTGCATATGTAACTTTTCTACTTTCAACCATTGGATTTAAGATAGAGTAATAAATTATTAAAAATAAAATAATTGCACCAAAGCCAATACCAAATTTAATTAATGTTTTTTTGTCAGCTATTGTAAGTAACTTCTCTTTAAGATCTGACATATTTATATTATTTAAATCCATTAAATCATCTCCAAAATACAGGCTATTTTAAAACCTTTCATTGTTTGACTTCCCTGAGACTGATTAGAAATATTCATATTTGCTAAAGAAGCTTGGGAAATTAGTTTTTTAGTTTTCAAGTTACTGATTAATTTAAGAATATCTTGGTCACTAAAAGCGCTCCCTTCAAGAATAATTAAATTTGATCCATTATAATCTATTTTTGAAAATCTAACTCTTTTTGGAACAGCAGATGCTATTTGAGCCAAAACTCTAAAATTTAATACTTTGTTTGACTTAATTGATTTACTCAATTCTAGAGATTTTACAATTTTACCTTTTTCTTTTAAATATTTATCTCTTTCTATCGTTTTCAATTGGTGTTCCTCCACAACATTTTCGTAACCTTCATTTTTTTTGTTTAATGTTGTGATTTGCCAAAATGACATACCAAACAAAACTATATAAATTGCTGCAACAATTCCAACTACACCCTTAAATGCAAAATTAGAAAATACTTTTGCTTTCTTTTGAGCAATCATACTATCTCTGTTCGGAAGAAGATTTATATTTTTAACAGCTGTTACAAATTTATAATAACCAAATACATCTAATTTTCTAAAGGCTAAACCCATTACTGTTG
Source organism: uncultured Pelagibacteraceae bacterium (assembly GCA_902566805.1). Taxonomy (GTDB): domain Bacteria; phylum Pseudomonadota; class Alphaproteobacteria; order Pelagibacterales; family Pelagibacteraceae; genus Pelagibacter. The sequence goes on along the minus strand of CACFKJ010000013.1, from coordinate 14,118 downwards.
AAAAATAAGATCTATTACTTATTTTAACATTCTCTTCTAATTGTGCTGGAATTTTAATTCCATCTAAAGGATCAAACAAATTAAAACCTGTATTGACCATATTTTTTCTAAAACTTGCTAAGTATTCCTCAACGTTTGGAAGATTGGATGAAACTTTTAAATTTCTTATTCTTTTTTCGTATTTTGTTTCAAAATCTTGAACAGCTTGCTTGACCTGTGTCATGTATCTTCTAACCAGTGCTTCCATTTCCTCTTGATTGTTAGACTCAGTTAGCGTTTTCCGATCCTGAGATCTAATAAATATATCTGTAATGATTGGATTATTTTCATATAAAATCATTACGTAATTTTCGTCTAATCCAAATTCTAAAACTGCAGTTAAGTTTGACTCTTCAATTGAACCTGAGATCTGATTAATTTGATCAACTGCAGATTTTAATGCGAAACATTTTACATCAATGATAACAGCGTTTAATCCACCCTTTTTAATTATGTCGGTATAGCTGTTAATATCTGAAAGTTTTGATGCAACAAATAAAATATCCATTGTATTACCAGTTGTGTTTCTATTTATAACCTGGTGAAAAACTGAATAGTCTGCAAGATTGTCTGTTAATTGAACTAAATTTTCCCATAAAGAATCTGTATCAATTGCTTTTTTTAATTCTTCATCTGACATTAAAGGTGCTGTAACAACTCTTATAATTGCGCTTGTAACAGGTATAGCAATTGCAGCGTTCGTAGTTGAAATTTTTGATTTTTGTAAAGCTAATTTTAATTCATCTCCATATTTATCTGGATGTTCTAAGACTGTAGATCCTTCTGGCAAACCTTCTACTTTATGAACATAAAATCTATCCAAAACCCATTGATTTGCTTTGTTGTTTGATACTTGTGATAATCTAATTTCACCTGGAGCTAATTCTACACCAACTATTTCTTCACCTTGAACTGCATTTTTTCCAAGACGATTTTTAAGTCCTGATCCAAATTTTGATTTTAATTTACTAAAAAAATCACTTTTTTTTTTGTTGCCTTCAGATTGATTTACCTGTGGTGTGGGCGCATCTGTGGCGTCCTTTTTTTTAAATAAATTTTGAAAAGGATTCTTCATAACTCCCTTTATTAATATATCTGTAATAATAATCAACTGTAAGTAGAATCGTAAATTGACTGTTTAATTTGGGTGATTTTAAGCTTTATCCTGAGAAAATACCTAATATATTGATATTACATTATACAATGTTTGAAAAATTAGAAGAATTAGCAAAGAACAATAAAAAGATATCTGATTTCCATATCAGATCTGGTTCTCCTTTGGCTTACAGACAAACAGGAGAAATAGTCAAAGTCAAAGAAGTAATTGTAAAAGCGCAAGACTTAAAAGATTTACTATCTATGAACTGTAACGAAGAAGAATTACAAAGATTTGAAAAAACTCACGAATTAGATACAGCAGTAACTTTAAGTGGTTTAAGATTTAGAGCAAATTTTTATAAAACGATTGCAGGACCAGCATGTGTATGTCGAAGAGTTGAAAGTAAAATTCCTAGCATGGATCAATTCAGTTTGCCTCAGTCACTTTATGATATCGTAGATTTTCATAAAGGTTTAGTTTTAGTTACTGGACCAACAGGATCAGGTAAATCAACAACGCTTGCAGCAATTGTTAATGAGATAAATAGGACACGAACAGCTAATATTATAACCGTTGAAGATCCAGTTGAATTTATTCATACTGATGACCAAAGTATCGTCTCTCATAGAGAAGTTGGAAAACAAACACAGTCTTTTGCTGCAGCTTTAAAAGCGGCATTAAGAGAAGATCCAGATGTAATTTTAGTTGGGGAAATGAGAGATCTTGAAACTATTAGTTTGGCTTTAACTGCTGCAGAAACTGGACATTTAGTTTTTGGTACTCTACACACAAGTGGGGCTCCAAGTACAATAAACAGAATCATAGATGTTTTTCCTCCTGAGCAACAAGAACAAATAAGAGCACAGATTTCAACTTCACTTAAAATGGTAGTAACTCAAAGACTTCTAAAAACTAAAGATGGTCAAGGAAGAGTTGGAGCTTTTGAAATTATGAAATGTACACCTCCAATACAAAACTTAATAAGAGAAGCAAAAATTCATCAAATTCCAAGTATAATGCAGACAGCCGTAAGAGATGGAATGATTACTATGGAAAAATCATTAGAAGAATTAGTTAAATCAGGTAAAATAGATCCAGGTGCAGCAAAAGCAGGACATTAAAGGATTTACATTACTAGAACTATTAGTAGTTGTTGTAATAGTATTAATTGTATCTGCTATGGCTTATCCAAATTTTTCGAGTTGGAGAACAGATAGAGAAGTAAGGATGGCTGCAGAAAAAGTTGCTTCTATGATAACAGGTATCATAACTCAAACACAAAGAGGATCTTTTCCTTATGTTCAATTTAGCGTGAATATTACAAGTGGAGTAACTAATAAATTATTTTTAACAAAAGGAATGTCACAAAAAACTTTAAGCAACACAAAAAATGCAGGCAATACTGTAAACTGTGATATAGTAAATGCTGGTGTTTGGGATAATCACAAAGTTCATTCTGCTGAAGCAGAAGTCGCCGTTCACACAGCAACTTCTGGTTCAGTTTGTTTTTCTAAAGATGCCGGACATTATGGTTTAAATGGATCTTTTCCTAGTAACAACAATATAAACCTCAGTGGAAGATTGACTGCCAATTACATTATTATATGTGACTTACTTCAAATGGATTATAGTGTAGATCCACCGGTGTCTAGAATTGGTGCGAACGGACAATGTGATATTTCTCAATTACAAAAACCAGCTTATTTGGTAGAATGGACAAGATTTGGTGGTATAACTTTATATAAATGGAGTGGAGATGCGAGTAATGGATGGTCGATTTTATAATCGGAAATTTGAAAAAGGATTGTCTATAATAGAGGCACTGGTATCAACTGCAATCGTTGCCATTGGATTTGTAGCTATATTTCAAATGGTTAGTTACTCTGTTCAATCTATTGATGTCTCAAATGAAAGGACAAAAACTGCCTATTTATCAGGGATGGTAGCTGAAGATTTAATAGCTGACAGATTTAGTGATTTTTCAGGAAAAAAACTCTATGAATATATTGTTGATAGTAGACCAACCTCTGGAAAATCCTGGGAAATGACAGGTTGCAATGACGGATCAACCACAAGCGCTACTGCTTCCAATGTATTAGACGAAAAGATTAATAAATGGGACAAGCAATTTTCAACGCAGAGAATTAAGTGTGATAGAACAAATCCGGGACAGAAATCTTTAAAAGTTTTTGATATTTGTTCAAATGGAACTGAATGTAAATACGAACATAGCGATGTTCATGACAAATTATACTTTGGTAAAATACAAGTTGGAATAAAAGCTGGTACCAATAGAACAAAAAAAAAATATCTTTACTTTCAGATGCATTAATGAAAAAAAAAATTAATTCGATCTCAGGTGTAACGTTAATCGAAATTTTAATTGGAATAGTAGTTTCGACTGTAATGATGGCTGCTATGTATACTTCTTATAATGTTGTTAATAGTACATACTCACAAGTAACTGACACTGCAAAGATTAGTTCAACTGGAAGAGATGTAGTAGGGATGATTATTAGAGATGTTCGAATGGCTGGTTATAGATATTTTAATGATAATATTCCATTAGATGTTGTAAAGCATATTCCAATACTAATTACGAAAAAAACTTCTACTAATCCTTGTGATAGAATAGATATTGTTTACGGTGATCTTAAGTACGATACAACTACTACACCACCTACACCTTCTTTTGAAAGAGTAAAAATAACTTATTATTGTGAACTTTCAAAAATTGTAGATAAAAGTCCACCAATTGGGTTTACTGGGAATCCAACAATAGGAGTAACACAAGGAGTAAAAACTATTTATAAATCAAAAGTTAAATGGGATAGTGCCAGTAACGATTGGCATGACCCAAAGACTGACGGAGATAATGAAACTTTCGCAGATGAACCACTTGTAGACTATATAGAAGATTTAATTTTTCTTGCTGTTGATGCACAAGGAAAAATCATCGACCCTCCTCCTTCATCTGGAGTTAATTATGATAAAATTAATGCAATTAAAGTAGTAGATATTTTGCTGTCTGTAAGATCAAAAAAAGATTTTTACAGGACTATTAAAAAAAGAATAAAAAAAGCTCTTAACGATGATACTAGAAAAATAGAAAAGGAAGATAGGTATTTAAGAGATACTACTATTGTGTCAGCGCATGCAAGGAATTTAGGATTACAATGAAAAATAAAAATGAAAAAGGTTTTGCTTTAGTTTTATCACTTATCTTATTGCTTGTAATGTCATTAATGGGTGGAGCTTTAATTGTAATTTCAGCAGGTGATCACAGCGCTAACAATCAAAGTGATGACTATCAACAAACTTTTTATGTTGCAGAAACAGCTTTGCTAGAAGGAGAAAGATTTGTTCTTAATATGTATATGGGTCCATATAAAACGGATGGAACAAGAGATTTAGCAAATAGAAGTATGCCTTCAAATCAAACAACAGCATTTAACGGAACAATGAGATTGGGAAATTATGAAACTAGTGGATCAAACGCTAGCTTTACAGTGAATTATAGTCCTACTAATTCAGAAACATATTCGTTTGTTGATAATGGAAACATCTGTTTTAATAGTTTTCCAGAAATTAATAGAACTGATTTTAAAGTAATAGAAGACAAATCAAATCAAAAAGGTGCTATCAGTAATAATTATGGATCATTACTAGCTAAAGCTTTAGCATCAAAAGGTGAGGACGAGGAAAAAGATGAAGCAGAGAGATTAAAATTCTATTATTATGAATTTTTTATTACCAGAATAGGAAGTGCTCCTTTTAAAGGAACTGGAGCAAGTATAAAAAAATCGGCAACAGATGTAGCAAATGACGGTATGGCTTATAGAATTTATGGATGTGGAATAAAAAACGGAGATGATATTGACCCAATGGTCGTTCCTTTAGAAAGTGTAGTAGTTTTACCCAAATAAAAAGCTTATTTTGAACAATTTAATCTTAAACATTAAATAAAAAATTGTTATAAAATCTTATTGATGAAGAAAATAATATTAACTTTTTTGTCCCTCTCTTTATATATGTCTCAGGCTCAAGCTGCTTGTGATTTTATTATTAATATTGGAGATAATAAAGCAAAATTAGTTCAAAAATTTACAGATCCCTTTCCTATGTTTGACAACATATTTATGTTGCCTATTCCGTCCCCAGAAGTATGTCCAAATGACAACTTAGATCAGGATATTGCTATTGAATATATTTTTATAGATGACAACCTTGCTGCAATAAGAATGGTTGTTTTTAATGATGAAAAAAACAATATAAGTAACAAACTATTACTTATGAATTATGCAAAAAAAACGTATGGAGATTTTGATACAGGTCAAAATCCAAAAATTTTTAATAATTTTTATTCATGGGAAACATTAGGAAATTTAGTAATTTATAAAAGATTATCAGATCCTAAAGGTCTAATTGAGGAAGAAATTTATATTTCAAATGAAGAATATGATTATAAACTTGGAGCAATTTATAATCAACTAGAAGAAATAGAGGATGGTAAGCCAGAACCTGAAGAGCAAACAGAATAAATATGAAAATAAAATTTTTTATAATTAATTTATTAATATCCTTTCTATTATTAACAAGTAATGCTTTTTCAAAAGCTTTACCTCCAGGATCGGGTATTGGAGATGTACCCGCTAACGTATTAATTCTATTGGATAGATCTGGAAGTATGTCAGCAAGAATGGTTAGTGGAGCCGGTGTTTACTACCCTGCATCAGTAACAACAGACTCAAGTGGAGATTTCTTTGTTGCTCAATGGGGTACAAGAGGTATTAAAAAATTTACCTATGCTACAAATTTAGTAGATATGAGTTACGGAACATCTGGATCATTTAGGGGAGCAACTACAAATGGAGTAGTTTGTAATTTAAGATTTCCAACAAATATTAGAATACATGGTGGAAAATTATATGTTGCTGATTATTACGATGGATCACTTTTTAAATTTGATATTAGCACAGGAGCTTGTGATTGGAAAAAAAGTTTTTCATATCCAAGAAATTTAGCCATTCATGGAAATATTATGTATGCAAGTCATCGTGGTGGTCTTTATACTCATAATTTATCTACAGATACGACGGTCAATTGTAGCACAAATGTAGGAAGTGTAGGAAGTTCCTACTCGATGACAGTAGATAGCTCTGGTAGTAATCTTTATTTTTACACATACAGAAATTTACATAGACACCAAATTACTGGGGATTGTCCCTCAACAAGTCGAACTAGCAGAATTTATTGGAAAAATTTAAGATATGTAATTGGTATGGAAGCGCACCCTTCAGATGACTCCATTCTATATTTTACTTCATATTTTGGTCATAACATAAAAAAAGTTACAATGAACGCAGCAAGAACTGGATACTCCACTACTTCTTCTGTGGGAAGAAGAGGTTCCAAATCATCAAGTGCTTCTAAAGTATATATGTATTACCCTTACGATTTAACTTTAGATACAAATAATAATAGACTTATTGTTGCAGATAGAAGTAAAAGCTCAGTTCAATTTTTTGATTTAAATTTAGGTTTTATAAAAGAACTAGGTGGAAGTCTTGGAACAAGAATGTCAGGTGCACACGAAGCAATTCAAGCTATTGTATCTGATCCTGCTTTAAAAGCAGGAGTTAATTATGGATTTGGTTGGTGGTCTTCTCAATGGAGAGGTGGAAAAATTTGGTATAAGGACTGGAATACAAGAAAAGATCAAGGAAATCCTTGTACCAGAAATAATTGTTTAAAAGTTAAAATTGACGAGCATGGTGCAAATAAAACTCACCGTCATGTAAAAAGTGTAAGTCCTAGTGGTGGAACAGATGCTGCAATATGGGCAAGAATGGCTCATCAATATTACAAATCCAAAGAATCACCTGTTGATACAACTTCAAAATGTCAAAATAGTTATATTTTAGTTATTGGTGACGGTGGATGGATTAATCATAGTAAAGCTATAGGTATTGTTTCAAATTTATATACAAAAGATAAAATAAAAACATTTACAGTTGCTTACGGTGGAGGAATAGGAAGTGGCGGTATTAGTAATTTCAGAAAAATGGCTCAAGCTGGTGGAACAAATGATGTTATTATTGCTGACACTACAGCTTCATTAAAAACACAGTTAAAAGCTGCTATTTCACAAATTATAGCAGCCAAATTATCATTTACTGCACCTGCAATTTCAGCAACAGTTGAAAAAGGTGGAGACTTGTACCAAGCACAATTTGAATACAAACAAAATAAAGAATGGACAGGAACTTTAACAAGAACCGCAATAGATGGTCAAGGAAATGTTATTGTAGACGATTCTGGTAATTGGAGTGCTCGTGAAAAGTTACCAAATCCAGATGCTAGAAATATATGGACGGTACTTGATACAACAGATTACAAGCCTAGTTATAATAATTTTGTACGAGCAAATGCGTCAGAAATAAATGGAATGTTTGAAAGACTAGGAAATGAAGTTGCCGGATATCATAGTAAAACTTCTACAAATGATCCAGCAAATACAACAAGGTGTAGTGGTAAAACTAAACCAGGCTCAGCAGATATAGCAGATGGAAACGCTGATGATATTAATGGACTTATCGACTTTATAAGAGGAAAAGATTACTTCGATTATGACTCAGACTGTGACTTAACTGAGATGAGAACAACAACTATGGATCGAACTAAATATGAAGGAGATCAAGCAACAGAGGAGACAAAAAAGGCAGTAATAAGAGCTTATCTTGGAGATATTTACCATTCAGAAATGGTGGTTGTTGGTAATCCAGATGCAGAAACTGCTTTCGTTGGATCAAATCAAGAAGCATACTGGAGGCACATTAACAACTATGAGTCTTGGAAAAACGATATTAAAAGAGATAAAGTTATTTATGTTGGAGCTAATGATGGAATGCTTCATGCTTTTTACGCTGATGGTACCAAGGGAGGACAAGAAATTTGGGGATTTGTTCCACCATTTATAGGTGGAGTAATGCCAACAATGGTTAATGCAAATTTAAATAGAACGAAATCACTTGGTTATGGTGGATCAAATGCAATATACGGAGTAGATGGATCTCCTGTTGTTCATGACATGTTTTTTCAAAAACCTGGTACAAATGGTAAAAATTGGTATACAATATTAATGGTGCCTTATGGTAGAGGTGGAGCAGGTTTTTCTGTCTTGGATGTAACTAATCCCCTACAACCAGAACACTTATATTCAATATATAACGACTACATATTAAAGAAAGTACATTTTGTTGATCACAATGGAAATTTTGATGAATGGGAATATTTGGCAACCCATTATGGTTTAGCTTCTTTTGACGAAGCTATAAGAGCTAAAGATAATGCTGAAGATAGTAACACTTCACAAACATGCAATAACAGTGGAGCTACACAATGTTTTAAAGGTAAAGTGTGGACCCTTCCTATAAAAGACTTAAAAGCAAAAGATTTACGTATAATGGTAGATCAACAACCTTACACAGGATTTAGTGTTAGTAGCAATAGTACAGGACATACTGTTATAACTTTTAGTGATGATATGACTTATTATGGATTCGATATTGGTGCTACTGACGAAACTAAAGGAAGTAGTGATGTATCAGTCGAAATCCTTAGTACTTCAAAAGCAACTGGAGTACTTAATAGACCTGAATATGATTACAGTAGACTCGCTGATACTTGGTCAGCACCTAGAATAATGAGATTGCCTAATGTTGGTCCAAATGATCAAAATGTACAGGATGATATTTATGTAGCTGTAATGGGTGGAGGTTATGCTGCTGTAACGCCTGGAATAGGATCAAATCTAACAATAGTTAATTTAGAGAAGAGCGGTGAAGTTCATAAAGTTATAGATATAGAGGATATACCTGGAAATGGTATTACTAACTCAGTGCCAGGTTCACCTGTAGTTATTACTCCAGATACGGCAAGAGGAGTAAATTTTAAAGGAGCTTTAGTATATACGAGTGATTTAGAGGGAAAAATCACTAAGTTTAATCTAACAAATATGACCCACGAGCCAGCTGCAGCAAGCCTTGGTCAAACTGGAACAACAGGTAATCAAATAAATCTTTATGATAGTACTACATTGTTTACAGCGGGTTCTAATTCAACCAATCAAAGATATATGTTTCATTCAATGGATGCTACCATTGGTGGATCGACTAATAAACTATGGTTATATGCAGGAACAGGAAACTATGAACGTATAGCAAATAAATCAGCTGGTGTAGAAAACTTAATGCTTGGAATTAATGATCCTTGGTATCCACAATATAAAGAAATGAATTCACCAACAAAAGCAGATGATCTAAGTCAATGTGTAAATACTTCAAATAACACCTCAGGTAGTTTTTCATGTCCTAATGTAACTAATAGTAGAGGATGGTATATACCGTTAGATTACTTTAAAAAAGTTACAGCTGAACCAACTGTAGCTAGTGGATTAGTTTATTTCCCAATTTATAAACCAACCACTTCTGTAAATCAATGTAGTTTAGGTCAGGCATTTATCTGTGCTGTAGATGATGAATGTGGAACTAATGTATCTTCAAGATTAGGAAAAAATACAAGAAATATTAATGCTAATGAAAAATGTAGATATGTTGGTGAAGGAGTTTTATCGAGAATTGTTGCGTTTGCAGGTAAATTATTTGCAAACATTGCTGGACAGTCGACAGACCTTAGTAAAAAGGATTTAGTACAAATAGATGGTTCTACGGGAGATGTGTCTACTTATAGAAATTCTTGGAGAATGAATTATTAAATAATTCTTATAAATTTTAAAATCAATAAATTTTATAAACGCTTAAATTTGCTAAATAATCACCTTTTTGCGACTGAGATAAATAATTTTCGTAATCAAATTTTAGATCAAATCCATTTACATTTTTGGATATATTAAAACCGGCTTTAGCACCTTCATTATTTTTTAAATCAAAAGCAAATTTAGCACCATCAATTGGAACATATCCTAGAGATAAATAAAATTCATTAGTATGTCCTATGTCATCTGCTTTAAATCTTTCAATATTTGCTACTACGGACCATCCTGATATTGAAGTTATATCAAAACCATAGCCTATTCTATAATTGCGATCTGCTTTATTATCCACTTTATAGTCATAAATTGTACTTTGGTTATTTGCATAATAAAATGTAGCATCAGAAGATGGACTAAAATTAGCTATATATTCTAAACGACCATGATGATTGATTATTTTTTCATCATTACGCTTAACTTTTTTATCTAAAAGTACTCCAATGGTAGCTAGTCCAGTTATAACCTCTTGTTTTTTAAAAATTAGTACATCTGTTAAACTGTCAGCTATTGCTTTTTCTCTAAAAGCTGCAAGTTCGGTAAAACCTAGGTCAATTTTAATTCCAGGATTAAAATTTAATTCTTCATCAACTATTCTTTTTCCTAAATTAATTGATCCAAATATTTGTTTTCCCCTCCTCTTTCCATTTAATGTATTTCCAAAAGTTACCCTTTTATGGTCAATATCTAATAAACCTATACCAATAATTCCATCCGTAAATACTTGATTGTCTCTTAACTTTGTTCCATACAAAGAAAAACTGTATGAATTTGTGTCTAATTTAGTTCCATAAGATCCGATACCGACATTATCATTACTATATTGGAAAACATAACCATGCATAGTATCAGGGTCTTCATCTTTTATTTTGTCAGAACCTATGGAAATACCATAGCTATGAATATCTTTTGAAGCTGAATTTATTGCATTTCTTTTACCCAATGTAACTCTACCTTCGCTCCATTTAAACCAATCTTCCTCGTTTAAATTTCCAGTATTATCTTTTTTATAACTGGCAAGTCCTTTTGCTAAATTTGACACAACTTCATTTGAAAAATCAACTTCTGCATTTAGGTTCGTTAAATTATCTTTATTTTTATGTCTTCTAAGCCACTCAATTCGATGAAAAATTGAATTTGTATTATGTCTTATAATTCGATTTGAAAGCTCTACATTAGCCTGAATAATTGCCTTAACATCATCATTGTTTGTTGGATCATTACAAGTAATTGTACCAGCACATTCTACACTATATTCATAAATTGTATTTGTTGTGCCATTATCATCTGTAACAAACAATCTTGTAAAGTTTGCTGTAAATATAAAACCTCTCATTTCAGTAAATCTACTTCCTAAATCAAATGTAGTAGCAGTAGAAGATAAAGTAGTAACATCATAAGGTGTGCTCAAGGTATACATTTTCATATCATTATTTTCATCACCACCAATATAAAGTCGAGTTCCATCTGAATTGAATTGAATATTTCTCATACTTTCGTCAGCGTCTTCTAAGTCGACTGTTGATATAGATCCTGTTGAAACTCCTGATGTAAGATCAAAAGGGTTTGTTAATATATATTCTCTAATTACATCTTGATCTTTACCGCCTATGAACATACGTTTTCCATCAGGTTTAAATGCTAGAGCTCTTACCTGATCTTCATTACCCGAACCTGTTAAATCTACTTGAAATCTTAATTCAAATTCTAATGTGGTGGTGTCCCAAGGAGTAGTTAATTTAAATTGATAGACAGAAGTTGGATCTTTGTTGGTAGTAATAAATATTCTTGTTCCATCAGTATTAAATTCAATTGCATGTGGTAATCTCAATTGTGGAATAGAACCACCATCACCTACCAAGTTAGTTGAGACAGGATCTATTGCAGTGCTTATATCAAATGGTGTTGTGAGTGTATATTGAGTTACTCGTGCATTTTCATTGGCGGCAGATATACGATTAGTTATATACATTACGGTTCCATCTGGTTTAAAATTTATTCCTCTTACCTCTGTAATATTGGGAGAATAACCTGAAGAAATTACTTTTGACTGTTTAAAAGGTAAAATAGCAAACGAATTTGTTGAAAGTAAAAAAAAAAATATAATTGTTAAGTAAATTTTTTTCACAACAATATCAGCAGCTTCTGTTTTGATACAATAAATAATATTAATCCTAAAATTATATAGGGACCAAAAGGAATTTGTGAAGTTAATTTTTTTGATTTTTTAATTAAATCAGGAACAACCCAAAGTAGTGCTATTACTGAAGAAAAGAATAGTACAAAAGGTATTGAAATCCAGCCAAACCAAAATCCAATCACAGCTAATAATTTTGCATCACCTAGACCCATGCCCTCTTTTTTTCTAACTTGTTTGTAAAAATATATTATTGCCCAAATAATACCATACCCAAGCAAACCTCCAATTAATGAATTAAGATAGTTTGGAAATAAAGAATCTAAATTTGGATCAAAAGATTTAATAAACCCAACGAACATCATTGGAAAAGTTAAAACATTTGGAATAATAAAATGTTTTAAATCAATAAAAAAAATTATCAAAAAAGAAAGACTTAAAATCATCAGTAAAATAGTAGTTATTGAAATTCCAAAAAAATAATAAATTGTTACAAATGATATAATGTTTATTGCTTCAACAATGGCATACTGAATAGAAATAGAAGTTTTGCAACTTCTACATTTTCCTCTTAATAAAAAAAAAGAAATAATTGGAATATTATCATACCAAGCAATTTTATTTTCACATTTTGGGCAATACGATCTTCCCGAAACTACGCCTTTTTCACCTGGTAAACGAAATATACATACATTTGCAAAACTACCCCAAAGAGCTCCCAGAATTATTACAAAAGCTATGTCCACGATTTTTTTATTATATTTTTATATTTGAGGTAACTTGGATTAGACCATCTATTAATAACTGAACAATTAATACAGCATCTTGAAGATGTATGTATAAATTTGGTGTATTAATTATAATCTCCATAGTTTAATTTTTATCAAAATGAGCATAAAATACTAGATATAAATGTTTCTATTCAAATCAAAAAAAGAAGAAAATAAAAAAGAAGAAATCTCCAAAATAAACGTTGATTTAGAAATTATTACTAAAATGAACCAAGAGTTTGCAGTATCTCTTGATTTAAATGATACTTTAAAAACTGCTCTTCAGGTAATTATTGCAAGAATAAATGCTCAAGCTGCAAATATATTTTTAATAAATGAAAAAAAGAAAAAATTTCAATGTATTGCATCATTGCATCAGGATTATTTAGATGAATATGAACTAGATTTAAAAGATGGTGTAATGGGTAAAGCTGTCGAACAAAAAAAATGTATCAGAGTTGGGAATGTTAGAAAAGATGTAAGAGAAATTGCAGAATTTTATTTTGATTTAGATAATAAAACAAATTTTACAACTTACTCTGTTCTATGTTCTCCATTAATTGCAGCAAATGAATGTATTGGAGTAATTCATTGTTTAAATAAAAAAACCAATGATAAATTATTTATTGAAGACGATCGAAAACTTTTAGAAACTCTTTCTGCTCCTGCGGCTCTTGCAATAAGAAACGCAAAGATGGCCCAAGAAATGGTTGAAAAAAATAAAATTCAAAAAGAGGTTGAAATAGTAGGAGAAATTCAAAAATCACTATTGTCTAAAAATAAAAAAGAATCTTTTCCGATTGCGGGAATAAATATACCGGCAAAAGTAGTTTCTGGAGATTTTTATAATTTTTCAGATTTGGGAGATGGTAAATATGGTTTTGGAGTTGCAGATGTATCCGGTAAAGGAATTAAATCTTCTCTTCTAATGTCTAAAGCATCTAGTCTTTATAGATGTTTAAGTAAAACAGATTTTTCAGCAGCTAATTTATTAATTCAATTAAATAATGAAATTTGCGAAACTATTTCAAGAGGAATGTTTGTTACAATGTTAATTGGAATTTATGATAGTAATAAAAAAGAATTATTACTTTCAAGTGCAGGTCATGAGCCTCCGATTATTTTCTCAAAGGATGGATCATTTACAAATTATACTGAAGCGGGTCCTCCGTTAGGAATTATGCCTAAGACAAAATATTTGGAACATAAAATCCCTTTTGCAGATAGCTCAATGTATATTTTT
>CACFKJ010000012.1 GCA_902566805.1 uncultured Pelagibacteraceae bacterium | reverse complement strand
TTTTTAAAATTAAAATCTACTTTAAGTTGTTAAAGTGCGTTAATTTTTTTTGTTATCCTAGATATGTTTCTGGCTGCGTTTTGTCTTTTAATTATTCCTGTTTTTGCTATCTTCATCAGTTCTGAATTAAGTTTTGGAAGAAAAGAAATTGCTTCTTTTTTATCTTTTTTCTCTAAAATTAAGTTCATCTTTTTAATAGCATTTCTAAACTTGCTTTTCCTTGACTTATTAACAATTGTCTGTCTAGCTATTCTTCTTATTCTTTTAATTGCTGATTTAGTATTTGCCATAAGCGCGATTGTATAACTTGCAAAATCTAGTGGGTCAATAGAATAATTTATTTTTTTTGACAATAATTACAAATATAAGTTGATCGATTTGATATATTTATTTTTATTATTTTAGAATTACAATTTCTTGACTTACAATTTTTTTTCTCTCTGTCATAAACTGCAAATTCCTCTTGAAATGATCCTTCTTTACCTTTTGAATTCTTAAAATCTCTTATACTTGAACCCCCTTTTTTAATAGCTTTATTTAATACAGATTTAGATATTTTTAAAATTTTATTTATTTCATAGTTGGAAATATTTTCTCCTTTTTTAAGTGGATTTATTTTAGAATAAAATAAAATTTCATTTGCATAAATATTACCAATTCCTGAAATAAATTTTTGATCTAACAGTAAATTCTTGATATTTTTTTTTTTATCTTTTAATTTTTTTTTTAAATATTCAATATTAAACGATTTTTCAAAAGGATCTGGTCCATAGTTTTTAAAAAAATTATTTAACTTTTGATGCGAATTAAAATATTTTATAAAACCAAACCTTCTTGGATCATTATAAATTATTTTAAAATTTTTAAATATAAAATAAACATGATTGTGTTTTTTTGGTAAATTTTTTAAATGATAAAAACTTAAATTGGTTTTAATTTTATTATTATCTTTGATTTTATGAAGGGTACCTGACATACCAAAATGTATTATTAAAAATTCATTCTTATCAAATTTCAATATTAGATATTTAGATTTTCGGTAAATGTTATTTATGTTTTTGTTTAAAATTTTATTTTTAAGATTTTTCTCTATTTTGAACCTTAAATTTCTGTTTTTAATTATTACATCTGTAATTTTTTTAAATTGAACTCCTTTTATTAACGATTGTTTAACTATTTCTACTTCTGGCAATTCAGGCATTTGATATTATATTATTATAATTAAAAAATTAAACTATGACACAAAATCTACAACAAAATCGAAAATTGATTGAAAGTGTATTTAATAAAGTATTTGATAAATATGATTTTATGAATGATGTAATGTCATTTGGTATTCATCGACTATGGAAGAAAGAATTAATTCAAATGATGAACCCTTCAGAAAATCATAGCTTAATTGATGTGGCTTCTGGTACTGGTGATATTGCAAAATTGTATTCAATTTCCACGAAAAATTATTCAAAAATTTTGTGTACTGATTCTAATTCAAAAATGATTAATCAAGGTAAAAAAAAATTATATCAATTTAATAATATTAATTGGAAAGTTTGTTCTGCAGAAAATCTTTTAGCTCCAAGTAATCATTTTGATTTTTATACTATTAGTTTTGGATTAAGAAATACAAAGAATATAAACAAAAGTATATCAGAGGCGTACCGTGTTTTAAAAAAAGGTGGTAGGTTTTTATGCTTAGAATTTTCTAAAGTTCAAAATCATAATTTAGAAGCTATTTACAACAACTATTCAAAATTAATCCCAATTATAGGAAAAATTGTTGTTGGGGATGACAAGCCATATAAATATTTGGTAAAAAGTATAAATAATTTTGTAGATCAAGAAAATCTTATAAAAATCATGGAAAAAAATAAATTTCTAAATTGTAGTTATAAAAATCTTAGTGGCGGTATTGTTGCTATACACAGTGGATGGAAAGTATAATGCTTGGAAGATTGATAACTTTATTTAAAATTGCAAGAAAACTTGCTCTTTCGGATGCTTTAAAAATTTTTTCAAAATATTATGATATACCTGTTGCTGTTAAAATATTAGTAAGTTTATTTTCTATTTCATTATTCGGTAGCAAAAATAATTATAAAAATCTTAGTGAGGAGGAAAGATTATGTGGTTCAATTCAAGGAATGGGAACAACTTTTATTAAATTAGGGCAATTTTTAGCTACTAGACCTGACATAATTGGAAATGAACTGTCGCAGCAATTAGAAAAGCTTCAGGACAAACTTCCTGCTTTTTCAATGGTAGAAGCAAAAACTATAATTAAAAAAAATCTTGGTGATGATATTTTTAATTCACTAATTAATTTAAGCGAGCCAGTTGCGGCAGCATCAATTGCGCAAGTCCACAAAGCGCAGATTAATGATAATGGAAAAGTAAAAGATGTTGCTATTAAGATATTAAGGCCAAATATTAAAAAATTATTTAATAATGAAATAGATGCACTAATGTTCCTTGCTTATTTTATAGAAAATATAATAAAAAAAACAAAAAGGCTAAAACTTGTTGAAGTAGTTTTTTTACTTAAAGAAATTACTAACCACGAAATGGATTTAAGATTTGAAGCTGCAGCAGCGAATGAATATGCTGAAAATACAAAAAATGATGTTGGTTTTAGCGTTCCAAAAATTTATTGGAACTATACAAGTGAGGAAATTTTGACTTTGGATTGGATAGATGGAGTTTCGATTCGTGAAAAAGAGATACTTGAAGATAACAAAATAGATGTAAATAATCTTGCTTCAGATATTATCCAACATTTTTTAAAACATGCAGTTAGAGATGGTTTTTTTCATGCAGATATGCATCAAGGAAATTTATTTGTCGATAAAAATGGCAATATTGTTCCAATAGACTTTGGAATTATGGGTAGAATTGATAAACTAAATAGAAGATATCTGGCAGAAATACTTTATGGATTTATACAGAGAGATTATAAAAAAGTTGCCGAAGTGCATATAGTTGCTGGATTGGTACCGAGAGGGGTAAATTTAGAAGAGTTAGCACAAGCTCTTAGATCAATAGGAGAGCCTATTTTTGGACAAACAGTTAAAGATATTTCTGGCGGTAAATTATTAAAGCAACTATTTAGTATAACTGAAAAATTTAATATGCAGACACAACCTCAATTACTTCTTTTACAAAAAACGATGGTTGTTGTTGAAGGTGTTGCTAGAAAATTAAATCCAGATACAAATATTTGGAAAACATCAAAACCAGTTCTTGAGAAATGGTTAAAAGAAACTAAAGATCCAATTTCAAATATTACAGAAACGATAAAAGATTCTGCGGAAGCAATAAAAAGACTTCCAGAATTACCAGAGATTATGGATAAAGCAAATCAGGCATTAACTTTTTTGGCAAGTGGCCAGATACCACAAAATTCTAATTCTTTCTCTGCTCTTAAAGAAAAAGAATTAGAAATGAAATCGTTTAAAAACCAAAGTATTATTGGATTAATATTGCTTGTTTTTTTAGGATACATAGTATTTTAATTCACAAATGAATAATTTAGAGAATAAAAAAATATTATTAATTATTTCTGGTGGAATAGCTGCATATAAAAGTTTGGAATTAATAAGACTTATTAAAAAAAAAGGTGCTACAGTTAAGTCTATATTAACTAAAAATTCTTATAAATTTGTTACCCCGCTATCTGTTGCATCGTTATCTCAAGAAAAAGTTTATAGTGATTTATTTGATCATGAAAATGAGGCTGAGATGGACCATATATCTCTTTCTAGATGGGCAGATTTGATTTTAATTGCTCCAGCTACAGCAAATATTATATCAAAACTTAGTCTAGGGTTGGCTGATGATCTTGCATCAACTGTTTGTTTAGCATCGAATAAAAAAATTTTAATAGTTCCATCAATGAACGTAAGAATGTGGGAGCATCAAAAAAATAAAGAAAATATAAATAAACTAAAGAGTTTTGATTATAGCATTATAGGTCCAGAAATTGGAGATATGGCATGCGGAGAATATGGTGAGGGAAAAATGACTGAACCAAAAGATATTCTAAATTATTTAAGTGAATATTTTAAAAATATTAATAACAACAAAAAATACAAAGCTTTAGTAACAGCTGGGCCAACATATGAATTTATTGATCCTGTAAGATTCATATCAAATAAATCAAGTGGTAAACAGGGATATGAAATAGCAAATTCATTAAAAAAAAATGGATTTGAAACTACTCTAATTTCAGGACCAACAAATCTAAAGGATATTGAAGGAGTTAAAATGGTTAAGGTCAATTCCGCAAAGGATATGTATGAAGCAACCTTAGAAAATTTACCAACTGATATTGCAATATTTTCAGCTGCAGTTTCTGATTGGAAAATGGAAAATTTTAACAATAAAAAAATAAAAAAAAAAGGAGATTTGAGTCTAAATTTAAAACAAAATATTGATATACTAAGTAATATTTCAAAACATAATTCCCTAAGACCAAAATTAGTAATAGGATTTTCAGCTGAAACAGATAACTTATCTGAAAATTCAATTAGGAAATTAGAAGAAAAAAACTGTGATTGGATTATAGCAAATGATGTATCAGATAACTCAATTGGTTTTGATTCAGATTATAATGAAGTAACAATTTTTTATAAAAAAAAAGAATCAGAAAAAATTTCTAAAATGAAAAAATCTCTTATAGCTGATAAAATAGTTGAAAGAGTTATTTCTGATTTAAATTAGATAAATGGCAAAAGTTTTAGTTAAAAAGCTAAATTCTAAAGTGCAGCTGCCGAAATATAAAACTAAAGGATCTTCTGGAATGGATTTAATGGCTTTTATAGATGACTCAATTGAAATATCACCAAATAGTTCAATGATAATACCAACTGGAATTTCTGTAGCAATTGAAGAAGGGTATGAAATTCAAATAAGACCTAGGTCTGGTTTGGCAGCAAAATCAAATATAAGTGTTTTAAACACACCTGGAACAATAGATAGTGATTATAGAGGAGAACTAAAAGTTATTTTATTTAATCATGGTACCATAAAATTTGTTGTAAATAATAATGATAGAATTGCGCAGATGGTTCTAAGTCCAATATTAAAAGTAAATTTTGAGGAAGTAGAAGAGCTTCCAGAAACAGTAAGAGGAGCAGGAGGATTTGGATCAACTGGTAAATGAAAATTAAATTTACAAAAAAAATACTTGAGAGATATTCAAGACAAATAGTTTTAAAAGATGTTGGAATTTCTGGTCAAAAAGAAATTTATAATTCAAAAATTTTAATAGTAGGTGTTGGAGGTCTTGGTTGCCCCGTTGCTGATTATTTAACCAGAGCAGGAGTTGGCTTACTAGGTATTGCCGACCATGATAAAATTAATTTATCAAATATTCATCGACAGGCTGTTTATAGTTCAGATGACGTGGGAAAGTTCAAGGTCGATATAATTAAAAAAAAATTAAAAAAAGTTAA
The DNA here is from genome assembly GCA_902566805.1 of uncultured Pelagibacteraceae bacterium. Taxonomy (GTDB): domain Bacteria; phylum Pseudomonadota; class Alphaproteobacteria; order Pelagibacterales; family Pelagibacteraceae; genus Pelagibacter. The sequence continues at coordinate 23,011 of CACFKJ010000012.1, read as the reverse complement.
CCAATCCACAAAATTTAAAATATTCAAAACCAAAGTTAATAATCAAAATATTGAAAATATAATTAAAAATTTTGATATTATTGTAGATGGATCAGATAATTTTAAAACAAAATTTTTACTTAATAAATTTTCGTTAAAACTAAAGAAAATTTTAATTGTTGGTGCAATTAGTAAATTCGATGGACATATATTTTCTTTTGATTTTAAAAATAAAAAAACGCCTTGTCTAAAATGTTTTTATCAAACTGATCCTTCTGATGAAGTATTAAATTGTGAAACAGAAGGTATAATTGGTCCACTAGCTGGAGTTATTGGAAATATTCAATCAATTCAGGTTTTAAAAAATATACTAAAAATTAAAGATGATTTAAATGGAAAAATACTAATTATGAATTTTAAATCATTAAATTTTCGTAAAGTTACATTTAATAAAAAAAAAAATTGTATATGTTCAAGTTAATATTTTTTTTATTTTATATATTTTTTTTTACTACATATTCGATATCGGAACAGACAGAATATTTTTTAATGTTAAAAAATAAAAAAGTAAATGTTAGATTTGGCCCTAATATGAATTCACCAATAAAATATATATATAAAAAGGTAAATTTACCTTTAAAAGTAATTGATAAAAAAGAAAATTTTAGAAGAATAATTGATCATAAAAAAAACAGTGGTTGGATTCATATATCCCAGTTGAAAAAATCTAAATCTTTTATTACAACTTCTGAAAAGATTTTATTTAATAAACCAACTAAATTTTCTAAACCATTGGCTAAAATAGACAAAGGAAGACTTTTATTAGTTAAAAAGTGCAGTAATGACTGGTGTGTTGTAAAAACTGGTAAATTTTCAGGCTGGATTTCTAAAGAAAATATATGGGGAACAATTAATTAAGATCAAATCTATCTAGATTCATAACTTTCGTCCAAGCTGAGATAAAATCACCAATAAATTTATCTTTGGAGTCGTCAGTAGCATATACTTCAGCAAGTGCTCTTAATTGTGAATTAGATCCGAAAATTAGATCTGCCCGTGTTCCTATCCATTTTAGTTTTTTTGTTTTACGATCTCTTCCCTCAAATAAATCTTCTTTTGAAGAAACTTCTTTCCATTTAATATTCATATCTAGAAGATTTATAAAGAAATCATTTGTAAGTTTTCCAGGATTTTTCGTAAACACTCCATTTTTAGATCCATCAAAATTAGTATCTAAAACTCTCATGCCTCCAATTAAAACTGTCATTTCTGGACCGTTAAGTTGCATCAGTTGAGCTTTATCTATTAAAATCTCCTCTGCAGATTTTGCAAAATCTCCTGGCGCATAGTTCCTAAATCCATCGGCTAAAGGTTTTAGTAATCCAAATGAGTGAATATCAGTTTGATCTTGTGTAGCGTCACCTCTTCCAGGTTTAAAAGGAATTTTTACTTTTTTACCAGCTTTTTTAGCTGCAAGTTCTATTCCAACGTTTCCTCCTAAAACAATTAGATCAGCTATTGATACAGATTTTTTCTTTGTGTCAAAAACTTTCTTAATTTTTTCGTATGTATTTAATGTTTTTGATAGTTGTTTTGGATTATTTATTTCCCAATTTTTTTGTGGCTCCAGTCTTATTCTAGCTCCATTTGCACCACCTCTTTTATCTGAGCCTCTGTATGTAGATGCAGATGCCCATGCAGTCGAAACAAGATTATTAATTGAAATACCCGATTTTGAAATTTTGTTCTTTAAAAATTCGATTTCTTTATTTTTTAATTTATATTTATTTTTTGGAATTGGATCTTGCCAAATTAAATCTTCTTTTGGCACTTCACTTCCCAAGTAATTAGCTTTGGGACCCATATCTCTATGAGTAAGTTTAAACCAGGCTTTTGCAAATGCTTCTGCAAATTCTTTTGGATTGTTATGGAAATGACGAGATATTGGCCCATATTTTGGATCAAGCTTCAACGAAAGATCTGTGGTCTGCATCATCGGCATATTTTTTTGCCCTTTAATATGAGCATCTGGTGTCATACTTATTGCATGACCATTTTTTACAGGTTTCCACTGATGTGCTCCAGCTGGACTTTTTGAAAGCTCCCACTCATACCCAAATAAATTATCAAAATATCCCATATCCCATTTTATTGGATTACTTGTCCATGCACCTTCAATACCACTGCTTATCGTATCAGCACCTAGACCACTTCCGTAGTTACTATTCCAACCTGTTGATTGTTCTTGAATTTTTGATCCTTCTGGTTCAGGTCCTTTGTGTGACTCTGGCGCAGCACCATGAGATTTTCCAAATGTATGACCTCCAGCAACAAGAGCGACTGTTTCATAATCATTCATTGCCATTCTTCCAAAAGTTTCTCTTATATCATGCGCAGCTAACAGAGGATCTGGATTAGCGTCTGGTCCTTGAGGATTAACGTAAATTAAACCCATGTGAGCAGCACCTAAAGGATTTTCTAAATCTCTCTTACCAGAATATCTTTCAACTCCAAGCCATTCTTTTTCTGATCCCCAATATATATCTTCCTCTGGTTCCCAAATATCCTCTCTTCCTCCTCCAAAACCATATGTTTTAAAACCCATTGACTCTAATGCAACGTTTCCAACTAATATGAATAGATCTGCCCATGAAATTCTTTTTCCATATTTTTTCTTAATAGGCCATAATAATAGTCTAGCTTTGTCCAAATTTACGTTATCTGGCCAGCTGTTAATTGGAGCAAATCTTTGGTTTCCAGTTCCAGCTCCACCTCTGCCATCGCCAGTTCTATACGTACCTGCCGCATGCCATGATAAACGGATAAATAATGGACCATAATGACCATAATCTGCTGGCCACCAATCTTGTGATTGGAACATTAACTTATGAAGATCTTTTTTTAATGCTTTGAAATTTAATTTTTTGAATTCTTTTTTATAATTAAATTTTTTATCCATTGGACTCACCAATGACGAATGTTGGCTTAATATTTTTAAATTAAGACTATTTGGCCACCAATCTCTGTTTGTTTGTCCTTTTCCTGATGAGTGTTTTGCAGGAGTTCCTGCGCCTGTAAAAGGACATTTTGATTGTTCTGATAAAAATTCTTTACTCATAATTCATAATTTATAATGATTCTAAAGTACTGTCAATACAGTAGAATTGTCGCTTATGAAATTTAATTTATCTTAGGAATGAGATTAATTATTATTTGCAACCCTGACCAATACTTCAATAGATTTAATTTTTTTTCCTGCTAATTTTTTTTTTACTTTAATTTTTTCTATATCTTTTTCGTCTAAATCTAAAAGTGTATTAGTTTCTTCATCAAGAAAATGATGATGGTTAGATATGTTAGTATCAAAATAACTCTTTTCCGTATTAAGCGAAATCTCTTTCAAGTATCCTTTATTCTTTAAAGCATGTACTGTATTATAGACTGTTGCTAGAGAGACTTTCTCGTTTTTGTCCATCATAATTTTATGAAGATCGTAAATTGTAAAATGAAAAGTATTTTTTCTATCAAATAATATCTTACAAATATTAACTCTCTGTTTAGTTGGTCTTAATGAAGATGACCTTAATTTTTCTATAAATTTGATATTATCGCTCATTTTTCGTTATTATTTATAAATAATATAAGCAAAATGTATATAAAAAATATGTTAAATAAAGTAAAAAATATCTTAATTTATGGACAAAAAATCTTCTTATAATTATGATGAATTAATTGAATGTGGGAATGGTAAACTTTTTGGTCCAGGTAACGCAAAATTACCTCTTCCTCCTATGCTCATGTTTGACAGAATTACCGAAATTAGCGAAGATAAGGGTACTTTTAAAAAAGGATTGATGAGAGCAGAGCTTGATATAAAAGATAATTTATGGTTTTTTGATTGCCATTTTAAAGAGGACCCTGTGATGCCTGGTTGTTTAGGATTAGATGCCATGTGGCAATTAGTGGGTTTTTATTTAGGATGGTTAGGAAATCCAGGAAGAGGAAGGGCTTTAGGAGTTGGAACTGTAAAATTTACTGGAGAAGTTTTAAAAAGTGTTAAAATAGCTACCTATGAAATAGAGATGAAAAGAGTTTTGATTAAAGAAGGTACAACAGTTGGGCTAGCTAATGGAATATTAAAAGCAGATGAAAAAAAAATTTATTCAGCAGATAATTTAAAGGTAGGATTATTTAAATAATGAAAAGAGTAGTAGTAACTGGAATTGGAGTTGTATCTTGCTTAGGCAATAATCAGGATGAAGTTTATAATTCTTTAATAAATTCAAAATCTGGCATTTCTTTTGCTGAAGAATATAAAGAGCATAACTTAAAAAGTAACATTCATGGTAAACCAAATATTAAACTAGAAGATCATGTAGATAGAAAATTTATTAGATTTATGGGCCCAGGTTCAGCGTATAATTATATTTCAATGGCAGAGGCAGTAAAAGATTCTGGATTGGAAGAAAAAGATGTAAGTAATGATTTTACTGGAATGATAATGGGTTCAGGAGGTCCATCAATACAAAATGTTATTTTAGCAGCAGATAAAACTCGAGAAAAAAATCCAAAAAAAATGGGACCATTTATTGTTCCTAGAACTATGTCAAGTACAGCGTCTGCGACTTTAGCAGTACCTTTTAAAATAAAAGGTGTAAATTACACGATAAGTTCTGCTTGTGCTACTAGTGGTCATTGTATCGGTAATGCTATGGAATTAATTCAGCTAGGAAAACAAAATGTTATTTTTGCTGGGGGTAGCGACGAAGTACATTTTGCAATGACTGCAATGTTTGACGCCATGACAGCTTTATCTTCAAAATATAACGATACTCCTGAAAAAGCTTCAAGACCTTATGATAAAACTAGAGATGGATTTGTGATATCTGGAGGAGGAGGGGTTTTAGTGCTTGAGGAATATGAACATGCAAAAGCTAGAGGAGCAAAAATATATGCGGAATTAACCGGTTATGGAGCAACTTCTGATGGATATGACATGGTGGCACCATCAGGTGAGGGAGCTGTTAGATGTATGAAAATGGCTCTTGCAACATCCAAAAATAAAATTGATTATTTAAATACACATGGAACCTCAACTCCAGTTGGAGATATTACAGAACTTAAAGCCGTTGGTGAAGTTTTTAAAGATAATTTACCTAAAATAAGTTCCACTAAATCTCTTTCAGGTCATTCTCTAGGAGCAACCTCAGTACATGAGGCAGTTTATAGTTTAATTATGATGAAAAATAATTTTATTTCAGCATCTATAAATATTAATGATATGGATGATGAAGCAAAAAAATTCCCGATAGTTACAAAAGTTGAAAAAGACGTAACTTTAAATTCTATAATGTCAAATAGCTTTGGGTTTGGTGGAACTAATGCAACATTAGTATTTGAGAAAGTTTAATTATGAGCTTAATGAAAGGTAAAAAAGGTCTAATTATGGGAGTTGCAAACGAAAGATCAATTGCATGGGGTATTTCTCAAAAACTAGCTGAAGCAGGAGCGGAGCTAGCATTTACCTATCTGGGTGATGCATTAAAAAAAAGAGTAATTCCTTTAGCAGAAAAATTAAATTCTAATGTAACTTTTAGTTGTGATGTTGAAAAGAAAGAGGAAACAATAAAACTTTTTGAAGATATAAAATCTAAATGGGGTCAAATCGATTTTGTTGTTCATGCAGTTGCATTCTCTGATAAATCTGAATTATCAGGAGAATACTTAAATACTAGCAGAGAAAATTTTCTTAGAAGTATGTTAATTTCATGTTTTTCATTTACCGAAGTCGCAAAAGAAGCTTCAAAAGTAATGAATAAAGGTGGAAGCATGCTTACTTTAACCTATGAATCTAATAAGGCTATTCCTAATTATAATGTAATGGGTGTGTGTAAATCTGCGCTTGAAGCAAGTGTAAAATATTTAGCAAGAGATCTAGGTGCAAAAGGGATTAGAGTAAATGCAATTAGCGCAGGGCCAATCAAAACTCTAGCTGCCTCTGCAATAGGTGATGCAAAATTTTTATATAAATGGAATGAGGATCATTCTTTTCTAAAGAGAAATGTAGATATTCACGATGTTGGTAACTCTGCATTATACCTACTTAGTGATTTAGGTGGTGGTGTAACAGGTGAAATACATTATGTAGACGCAGGTTATAACAAAGTAGGAATGCCTGATCCAAAAAACATGTCTTAAAAAATAAAATAATTCAATATCTTGCTTAATAAATATTTATTAAACTTATTTTTTTATGAGATTTAAATTTGGAAAGAACTGGAAAAACTTTGCAGAAATAATTACTGACGATAAAATTTTAGAGTCTGAAAAAAATTTAAAAAAATTTTTAGGATTAGAAAATTTAAAAGGAAAAACTTTTTTAGATATTGGGAGTGGGAGTGGTCTTTCATCAATAGCAGCGAGACGTATGGGGGCAACTATTACATCTTATGATTATGATTTAGAAAGCGTCGAATGTACAAAAATGGTAAAAAACAAATTTTTTAGAAATGATAACACTTGGAAAATAATTCAAGGAAATGTTTTAGATTTAAATTTTTGTAAAAGTCTTGGTACTTTTGATATTATATATGCCTGGGGAGTTTTACACCATACTGGGGATCAATGGAAAGCAATGGAAAATATAAAATATAATACAAAAGATGAAAGTTTAATTTACTTAGCTCTTTATAATGATCAAGGTAGTACATCCAAAATTTGGAAATTAGTAAAACAAATATATTCTAAAGTACCTTTTTTTCTAAAACCATTATATGTTTTATTAATGTCATCATATACTGAATTAAAACGTTTTTTATATTTATCAATAAAATTTCAGCCACTTGAATATTTCAGAACTTTTAAAAACTACAAAAATAATAGGGGCATGTCGTATTGGTATGATATGGTCGATTGGATAGGTGGATATCCTTTTGAGGTAAGTAAGCCACATGAAGTTTTTAATTTTTTCAAAGATAATTATTATTTAGAAAACTTTCATTCTGAAGGCAAAGGTAAAGGAAATAACTTATATCTATTTAAAAAAAAAAGAGAGAGAAAATAATGCTAGTTCTAGTATGGTTTGTTGTTTGTGCAATTTTTGCCTTTGTACAATTTATATTAGGAGACTCTGGGCATTCATTAGAGTTATTTGCTGTTATGAGCGCTATTGCATTATTTTTAATTAGTAGGATTAAACATAAAATAAAATAAAATTTATTTTTTTAATATAAACTTTGTGTCGATCTAACAGCTCTTAGTTCAAACATATTTTCGTGTCCAAATCCATTCTTATCAAGTCTACTAATTACAGACTTAATGTTCCAACCATCTCTAAAAACCCAGTCAAAACCTGTTTCTAAAATAAACATTGAATTAAAATTTTTATCAATAGTTGTATTATACTTTGTTGTTTCTCCAACAAAATTAGCCTTTATGTCTGATCCATCTGTGAGATCTTTATTAAAGTCTACTTTTAAATATGGAATGAATAGAGAGGTAGGTAAGTTTATTTCTCTTTCAATTGCTGAACCTAAAGAAATTGATGAGGTTTGTAAATATCGACCATCAAATTTTAATTTTGAATTACTATCACCTGTTTCAGAATATCCATCAAAATCTACAAAACCAAAATCAAATCTAGAATAATTATGTATTTTTAAATTTTTATAAGTGTTTTTAAAATTATATTTAATTGAAGTAAAAATTTGATTTGCTTTAAATTCACCTTTGACTACATTGGAAGGATTTGATGCATCAACTAATCGTGTTGTATCATAGGTGGTTTCTCCATATCCTAAAAATGAATCTATAAAATTTTTTTCAGATCCATGCCAAGTATTGTACAGTGATATGCTGTCAGATCTTGCTAAAAATCTAGTACTATCCTTAGTGCCCAAGTTAGTACGATCATCCTCATGCCTAAAGGCTATACCAAATAATGAACCATCATTATAATTTACGTCTGTCCCTATAATGTAACCTTCAGTTCTGTTTGTTGTTCCTAAATCATAATCTGTTCCAAAACTAAGTCTACCTTTATTTATTGAGCCTGCTGTCCAAAACGCCCAATTATTTGGGGTCATTCCAAAATTTTCTTTTAAATATTTAGATAATGGAAGTTCACTAATTAAATTATTAATATTCTCTGTGGATAAATTTTTATATTCATCAATGTAATAATTTAATAATTCTGGTGGTATATGATCCTTGTAATTATTATGTTTATCAGCAAGAACTAATCTTACATCTTTAATGCTTGTTGATTTATTAATCCCAACTCTTCTAAATTGTTCCATCCTACGCATAACTTGATTGGTAGTATTAAACATAAATCTTTTAGCATGTTCTGTTTGCGCATTTACCATTCCACTTACTTGTTTATCATCGAATGCATTGTAAGTACTGCCGCTAGCTTCTGTTGAATTAATTGTTAGTGTTGTTTGACCAGTTGATGTTGCTGTCTCTCCTGGCATTCCTCCATATTCAATGATGTAATAATTAACAGTGGTATCAATATCATAGTCATTCCATTTTCCGTTTGCTTTAATATGTAAATAATCTTCATCTCCTATATTCTCGATACCTGAGTCACAACAGTCATTGGGTTCACTACCGTCCCAATTTTCATATGTGGTATCAGAATGAACTTCGCAATCCTCATGTGCGGCTACAGCACCTCTGCCCTGACCCGATGGTTGACAAGTAAATGTTTTTCCATTTTCAGGTCCTGATACCCACTCCCATGTTCCTTCTGTTGTAGCATGAGTATTGGAGGTGTAACTTGAGTTATCAGATGCACCCATCCAAGCATTTTTATTTATTTTACCTGAAACAAAAGAATTTTCGGCAGCACTAGTTATTGTAACTAGGTATCCTGTTAAACCTTCATAAGTTGAGGCTTCTGCTGCTGTTTTTGCATCATCCCAATCTATACCGTTACTCTGAACTATTTCATAATAATGACCATTTCCTGAAAAATAATTGGTACCAACTGGAGTTACAGAGACAGTAATTGTAGGGGATCCTGCAGTACCATCACCTTTAAATGATAATGTTGCAAGGGCATTATTTATATTATCTTGTGTTCCTCTAAAACCTATTTCTGTAAGAGAACTACCTGTACAGTTAGAAGGTTCATTTGCATTATCATTTGTATAGCTACAATAGCCTGCTGCCCGCATTAAACTAGTAACAGACGTTACTTTTATATTTCCATCCGATGCTACTGCTGAAAGTAGAAGGGTTCCTGTATAACCACTTATACTAGGCGTTGTTCCTGAACTTGATAATAAAACGAAATCAGTTGTATCAGTTGTTAAAGTTGAAGGCATAGTAACAGTGCCTGCAAATGCTCTTTCACTGTTAAAAGATATTAGTAATAAAAAAAAACCTAAAACTATTCCCCTCATAAAATAATTTTATCAAACAAAGTTAATATTTAAAGTTCATAAATATCTTATTAATATTAACTTTTAGACTGCAGACTTGATGGAAAGCTTCACTTTACCTCTATCAAAACCTATTACTTTAACTTTGACTTGATCTCCCTCTTTTACAACATCTGTAACTTTAGCAACTCTCTTGTTGGCAAGTTCTGAAATGTGCACAAGACCATCTTGTTTTCCTAAGAAATTAACAAATGCTCCAAATTCCATAATCTTTATTACTTTACCATTATAGATTTTATTCATTTCAGCTTTTGCTGTAAGATCTTTAATAAACTGCATTGCTTTATTTCTAGATTCATCATCAGGTGCTGCTACTGTTACAACTCCCTCATCATTCACATCTACTTTCGCGCCTGATTTTTCAACAATCTCTCTTATCGTTGCACCACCTTTACCAATCACTGTTGCAATATCTTTTTTATCTACAGTAATTTTCTCCATTTTAGGTGTGTGTTTACCAACATCTTTTCTTGATTTATCTAAAGCTTTATTCATTTCACCTAAAATATGAATTCTTCCATCTTTAGCTTGTTTCAAAGCCTGTTCCATAATTTCAAATGTTATTCCAGTAATTTTAATATCCATCTGCAGAGAAGTAATTCCATCTTTAGTACCAGCAACCTTAAAATCCATATCACCTAAATGATCTTCATCACCTAAAATATCTGATAACACACTAAAATCATCACCTTCTTTAATTAACCCCATAGCAATACCAGCGACAGGTTCCTTAATTGGTACACCTGCATCCATCAAAGCCAAAGAAGTTCCACAAACAGTTGCCATTGATGATGATCCGTTTGACTCTGTAATTTCTGAGACAATTCTAAATGTGTAGGGGAAACTTTCTTTTGGTGGCAAAGATGAATTAATTGCTCTCCACGCAAGTTTTCCATGACCAATTTCTCTTCTTCCAGTTCCAACTCTTCCTACTTCACCGACTGAGAATGGTGGAAAATTGTAATGAAGCATAAATCTTTCTCTTTGAAGACCTTCCAAGCTTTCAATTCTCTGTTCATCATCAGATGTACCAAGAGTAGTTGTTACAATTGCTTGTGTTTCGCCTCTAGTAAATAATGCTGAACCGTGAACTCTAGGTAATATACCTACTTCACACATGATAGGTCTTACATCAGAAAGACCTCTTCCATCTATTCTATTTTTATTTTTTAAAATATCGGTTCTAACTATTCTTTTCTCAAGATTTTTTAATTCATAGTTTACATCTAAATCCGTAAAGTTTTCATTTTCTTCAAAAAGTTTTTTTGCTTTGTCAGTTATTTCAGATATTAAATTTGATCTCTCTTGCTTGTTTCTTATTGAAAAAGCTTTTTTCAATTCATCTGTGAATTCACTTTCAATTTTTTTCTTAACTTCAGAAAGATCTTTTTTTTCAGTGATCCAATCAGGCTTTCTACATTCTTTTGCTAACTCCTCAATCATATTTATTATAGGAACGAAATTTTCATGTCCAAATTTAACTGCTTTTAACATTTCATCTTCTGTAAGACCTTTGGCTTCTGATTCTACCATCAATACTGCGTCTTTAGTTCCAGCAACTACTAAATCTAATTTTGAATTTTCTAATTCTTTTTTTGATGGATTAAGAACATATTTACCATCAATAAAACCAACTCTTGAAGCTCCAACTGGACCCATAAATGGCATCCCTGAAATAGCTAATGCAGCTGAAGATGCAATAATTGATAATACATCTGCTTCATTTTCCTTATCATATGATATTACTGTTGGAAGAAGTTGAACTTCATTTTTAAATTCATCTGGAAATAATGGTCTAATAGGTCTGTCAATTAATCTTGAAATTAATGTCTCACTTTCCGTCGGTCTTGCTTCTCGCTTAAAATAGCCTCCTGGAATTTTTCCTGCTGCATAATATTTTTCCTGGTAATTTACTGAAAGCGGAAAGTAATCAACATCTGGATTAACTTTTTTTGCTCCCACAACTGTTGCCATTACTACAGTTTCTCCACACTGTGCAATAATTGCTCCATCTGCTTGTCTTGCAATTTTTCCTGTTTCTAAACTTATTTTTTTTCCTGCTACTTCAATTTCCTTTTTAAATACTTTAAACATTTACTTCCTTAAATTTAATTTTGATATTACGTTTTTATAAGAGTCTATTTTATTTCTTTTCAAATAGTCCAAAAGTTTTTTTCTTTTATTAACTGCTTTTAATAATCCAACTGATGAATGTTTATCTTTTTTGAATTTTTTTATATGTTTAGATAAATTTTCAATTTTATCAGTTAATTGCGCAACTTGCATCTCTGAAGATCCTGTATCTTTATCATGAATAGCAAGTTCTTTATTTTTTTTACTCATACTTAGTTCCCTTATTTGTTTGTTTGTTTTATTAAATTTTCAATCTTTTCAGCATAATCAAATGAGTCATCCTTAACGAACAAAAGTTTGGGTAAAAATTTCATTGTTATTTTTTTTGATAATACTTTTCTTATTACAAATGAAAATTCTTTTAAAATGTCTATTGCCTCCTGTGTATTTTTTCCACCTAAAGGCAAAACAAAAGCTTTTGCTGTTTTTAAGTCTGGACTCATACGTACTTCTGTAACGGTTATCTCTTTTGTTTGTAAATTTGGTAATTTTGCTTCTTCTCTTAAAAATATCATACCTAAAGCTTGTTTAACCATTTCTCCAACTCTTAATTGTCTTTGAGTCATCGGTTTTCCTAATTTGCTCATTTTTTATATTCTTCTTTCAGTTATTGTTGAGTTATAGACTTCAATTATATCTTTTTTTTGATAATCATTAAAATCTTTGACCGTAATACCACATTCTAAGCCTGCTGAAACTTGTTTAGCTTGATTTTTTTCTCTAAAAATAGTGCCTATTTTACCATTAAAAATGATTGTTCCATCCCTAATTATTCTTACACTAGAGTCTTGCAAAATTTCTCCCTCTATTACCTTTGATCCCGCCACTTTTCCTACTTTAGAAACTTTAAATATTTCTAATATCTCAGCTGATCCTATTATTTTTTCCTCAACATCAGGCGTTAAAAGTCCAGACATTTTATTTTTAATAAAATCTAATACTTCATAAATAATATTGTAAGAATTTATAGAAATTTTTTCTATTTCTGCCAATTTTTTAGCTTCTTTTGTAGGTTTTACGTTAAATGCAATTAGAAGTGCTTTTGATGCTTTGGCTAATGATACATCTGTTTCAGTTATCATTCCTATATCAGATAGTATTATTTTCGCACTTACCTCATCATGTTTTATTTGAGTAATTGCACTTTTTATTGCCTCGGCTGATCCATGAACATCTGATTTTATTATTATATTAAGTTCCTGTGAAATATTATCTTTAAATGCTGAGTCTTGAGTTACAAAATTAAGTGGATTTTTTCCCTCCTGTTTTTCTTGCACTCGAGCGTCGCAAATTGATTTTGCTTCTTTCTCATTTTCTAAAACTACAAAATCATCTCCTGCTTTTGATGCGCCATTTATACCTAATATTTCAACGGGTGTGGCTGGATAAGCTTCATCAATATTTTTTCCTAAGTCATTTACTATAGCTCTAACCTTTCCCCATTTTAATCCACTAACAAAATAATCTCCTTTTTTAAGTGTACCTGAGGTAATTATAATATTAACTATTGGTCCTCTCCCAATATCTATCTTAGACTCAATTACTGAACCTGTTGCTTTTAATTCAAAATCAGTTTTAAGGTCTAACAATTCGGCTTGTAACAAAACTGCCTCAATTAACTTATCTAAATTTGTTTTATTTTTTGTAGATATTTCTACCATTAAAGTTTCACCTGAAAGTTCCTCAGCAATAAGCTCATGTTCTAAAAGTTGATTTTTTACTTTTTGTGGATCTGCATCTGGTAAATCACATTTATTTATTGCAACAACTATTGGCACACCTGCAGCTTTTGCGTGTTTTATCGATTCAATAGTTTGGGGTTTTACTCCATCATTAGCCGCTACAACTAAAACTACAACATCAGTTAATTTTGAACCTCTAGCTCTCATTTCTGTAAATGCGGCATGTCCAGGAGTATCAATAAATGTTATTTTGTTTGATTTATAATTAATCTGATATGCTCCTATGTGCTGCGTAATTCCTCCAAACTCCCCTGACACAACATTTGTTTCTCTCAGAACATCTAATACAGAAGTTTTTCCGTGATCGACATGACCCATTACTGTAACAATTGGAGGTCTGCTTTTTAGATTTTCTGATTTAACTTCTTTTATTTTTTCAATAATTTCTTCAGCCTTTTGCTCCTTTATTGGATTATGTCCAAATTCTTGTACTAAATATTCTGCTATATCAGAATTTATATTGTGATTAATTGTGGCTGTCACTCCCATTCCAAGTAAATGTTTTATTAAATTACTAGATTGCTCAGCCATTCTATTTGCAAGTTCTCTGATTGTAATTACTTCTGGAATTCTTACATCTCTTTTTATTGGTTTTAGATTATCTTTCGTATCTTCATTTTTATCTCTATTTTCCTTTTGTTTAGCACGTCTTAATGAAGCCAAACTTCTCGCTCTTGTCCCTCCGATATCTTCATCACTTAAAGCTCTTGAAATTGTTAACTTTAATTCACGTTTTTTAAAACCAGATTTTGTTTTTTGAGGTATTTCTCCTTTTAATCTTTTTGTTGCACGTTGTTCAGCTAACTTTCGTTTTTCATAATCTGAGGTGGGTTTAGCAATTACAGGTTCATGCTGAATTGATGGTTTTTTTAGTTTTAAGTTAATTCTTTGATTATTATGCTTTTGAAAACTTTGTTTGTTAGGAAATTTACCTTGCTTTCTTTCTATAATTACTGAATTTTTTGCCTTTGTTTTTGCAATTTCTATATTATTAATAGTTTTTTTTGATCTTCCAGATATAGTAAGTTTTGTTTTTTTCTTTTCCATGTATCATCTCTTAATCTTTGTAAGCTATTTCTCTTGCAGACATTATCAAGTCGTCTGCTTCTTTTCTTGATAATGCAAAATCTTCTAAATAGCCCCTAATTTTAATTCTCTCACCTTTAACAATATCAAATGTACCAGTTAGCTCGTCTGATGAAAGGTCAGCAAAATCTGTTAAAGTTAATATTTTTTGTTCTCCAAGAGTCATTAACATACCTGGTGTTAAGCCTTTATGATTTATTAGTTTACTATCTAAACCAAGATCTTTAATTCTTTTTGTTATTTCCTCTTGATCTTTTTTGTAAAATTCTTTTGCTCTTTCTATAAGTTCTTTTGAAGTATCTTCCTCTATACCCTCTATTTTTGTCAAATCTTCAACTTCGCTGTCTTTTATATCATCTATAGTTGAAAATCCTTCTGCAACCAATAATTGTCCCAAAGTTTCATCTAATTCTAGGTTTTTTACAAAATTATCTGTTTTTTCTTTAAATTCAATTTGTCTCTTTTCAGAATCTTCTTGGTCGGTCATTATGTTTATTTCATAATTTAAAAGTTTTGTTGCTAACCTAACATTTTGTCCTCTTCTTCCAATTGCTTTGCTTAAATTATCTTCGGTTAATATCACATCTAGTTTTTTTAAATCATTATCTACATTAACTCTTAAAACTTCAGCTGGAGATAAAGCGTTAGAAACTACAATCGCTGGATCTTCGGACCAATTTACAATATCTATCTTCTCACCCTGTAATTCATTTACTACTGCTTGAACTCTACTTCCTCTCATTCCAACACAAGCTCCTACCGGATCTAAAGATGAGTCGATTGCTTTTACACATATTTTTGCTCTGCTCCCAGGATCTCTTGAGGAAGATTTTATTTCAATTAATCCATCATATATTTCAGGAACTTCCTGAATAAAAAGTTTTTCCATAAATTTTGGATGAGCTCTTGATAAA
Source organism: uncultured Pelagibacteraceae bacterium (assembly GCA_902566805.1). Taxonomy (GTDB): domain Bacteria; phylum Pseudomonadota; class Alphaproteobacteria; order Pelagibacterales; family Pelagibacteraceae; genus Pelagibacter. The sequence continues at coordinate 7,708 of CACFKJ010000012.1, read as the reverse complement.
AAAATTTGTTGACCTCTCGGCTCTCTCCTAACATCTAAGCAATATGCTTTTACTCTATCTCCTGCTTTAATATTTTCTCTTGGAATAATTTCATTTTTTTGAATTATTGCTTCTGTTCTTCCAAGATCTACTATTATATTTCCAAATTCAATTCTTTTTACAATTCCACTCAATATTGTGTCTTTTTTATCTTTAAAATCATTAAACTGTCTCTCTCTTTCTGCTTCTCTAACGTTAAAACTAATTACCTGTTTTGCAGTTTGAGCTGCTATCCTACCAAAATCAAAAGATGGTAATGGTTGAAGAACTTCGTCTCCAATTTTTTTATCATTATTTTTCTCACTCAATTCTAAAGCTTTTTCTAGACTAATTTCTAAACTTGAATTTTCTGGATTTTCAACAATTGTTAGTTTTCTGTAAATTCCTATATCTCCATTATCTCTATTTATTACTACTTTTATTTCATTATCAGAACCAAATTTTGATTTTGCTGCTTTGGCAATTCCATTTTCCATGGAGTCTATAATTAATTCTTTGTCTATAGATTTTTCTAAAGCTACAGCCTCAGCAATTCTTAATAATTCAAGTTTATCTGCTCTACGATTTAACATATCTAATTACTCCAAAAAAAAATGGGCCGAGGCCCATTTTGAAATTTCAACAATGTACCTGAAATATATGTATTTTTAATAATTTTTCAACTTTATTTAATTATTTAAAAATCTTTGATTTATCCGTTTTTTCCCATGAAAACGAACCATCAGACTCTGGTTCTCTTCCAAAATGTCCATATGCTGCTGTTTTTTGATAAATAGGTTTATTTAAACCTAGCATTTCTCTTATACCTCTTGGACTTAAATCAAAATTTTCGTTTATTAATTTTTCAACATGTGAATTTTTTTCTTCATCATTATCAAATAGATCGACATATATTGATAAAGGTTTTGAAACACCTATTGCATAAGCTAATTGAATTAAGCATCTATCAGCAATACCGGATGCCACGACATTTTTTGCAAGATATCTTGAGGCATATGCTGCTGATCTATCAACTTTTGTTGGGTCTTTTCCTGAAAAAGCACCACCACCATGAGGTGCTGCACCACCGTAAGTATCTACAATGATCTTTCTGCCTGTCAATCCACTATCTCCGTCGGGACCACCTATAACAAAATTTCCTGTAGGATTTATATAAATATCCTTTTGATCAAGATTTCCTAATAAATTTTTTGGAATAGATTTTTCAATGTACGGCATACAAAGCTCTTTTACTTTTGGTAAGTCAACATCTTTGGAATGTTGTGTAGAGATTACCACTGATTTTACGGCATTAGGCACACCGTCTTTGTATTCAATTGTAATCTGACTTTTTGAATCTGGTTCAATTCCTTTAAGTTTTCCAGATTTTCTATCTTCAGCCATTAATCTTAAAATTCTATGAGAATAATGAATTGGAGCTGGCATTAGAACATCGGTTTCATTACATGCATATCCAAACATAATACCCTGATCTCCTGCACCTTCATCTTTGTTGCCAGTTGAGTCAACTCCCATAGCTATATCTGCTGATTGAGAATGTAAGTGGGTTTCAATCTTGGTTGTATCTTTCCAACTAAAACCATCTTGGTCATAACCAATATCTTTAATACAATCTCTTACTTTTGATATTAATTCATCTTTATTAATTTCAGGGCCTCTAGTTTCTCCTGCTAAAACTACTTTGTTCGTTGTTGTTAATGTTTCGCAAGCCACTCTTGACTGGGGCTCTAAAGACAAATAAGTGTCAACGACCATATCAGAAATTCTATCACATACTTTGTCTGGGTGACCCTCTGAAACTGACTCACTTGTAAATAAATAATCTTTTTTCATTACCTCTCCTAAGTTCAAAAATTTTTATTAAAAAAATCAAAATAATATAAATAACAACAATGTAAATAAATATCTTGTTTCCATATAATCCAAAAATTGTTTTTATAGGTTTATAAAAATAATCAATAACTATCATTCCCCTTTTGGTTGATTTTAATTTTTCATTCACTATTCCTAAAGGGTTAATATATCCCGAAATCCCATTATTAGATGATCTGATGAAATTTTTACCCTCTTCTATAGATCTAAATATTGAATGTGAAAAATGCTGATCAAGTCCAATTGTTTCTCCAAACCAACCATCTTCAGATATATTAACAATAAAATTATTTTTTTGATTATCGCTATCTATTTTTCCAGAATATATTACTTCATAACATATTAATGGTATAAAATTAAAATTATTTAAATTTAAATTAATTACTTTTCTTCTATCTTTGCTTGAGCTAAAAGATTGATAGCCATCAGTAATTTTTTTTAGACCAAATTTAGATAAAATATTCTCTAAAGGTAAAAATTCTCCAAAAGGAACTAACTTTATTTTATCATATTTTGATAAAAGATTTAGATTATTATCAGTTACAATAAGAGAATTATAAATTTTATATTCATCATTTTCAATTTTTTGAGTATTCATGCCTAAAATTATAATATCTTCATCTGAAAAGTTTTCTTGAAACAATTTTTTATAATATTGCAAATCTTTAAAATAAATATGTGAAAATATACCTTCAGGAAAAATATAAAGACTTTTTTGATTATTATTGGTTTTACTTAAACTTATTATTTCACTTATTAATGGTTCAGAATCATCAATATTAAAAAATCTGTCTATTGTAATTTTTGGGTTAACAATCTTTATTTTGTAATCTATTTTTTGTTTAATAGTTTTATTAGAATTATTAATGTTCCAATATCCAAATAAAATGTTTAATAAGATTATGATTATTATTAAAAAAACTCCTATTAACTTTGATTTAAAAGTTTGATTAAAAAAAATTAAAACAGGTAAAGTAAATAATGTTATTACAAATAAATTTAAAGAATAAGTCCCTATTATTGATAATAATTGAATAGAATATATATAATTTGACAAGCTATAAACTATGAGGTTCCATGGAAAACCTCCTAGAATGTGTCCTCTTATGAATTCAATTATTGCAAAAATTAGAGAGAAAATAAGTATAGATGAAAAGTTTTTTTTTAATTTTATTAAAGATACAACAAATGTCACTAATCCATAAAACAACCCAAGAAAAAGAGGAATTGCTATAATTGATATTGGTATTAATGCTTTAAAAGTTTCGTCAAATGTTAATGCATTTGCTATCCAGTAAAGACTAGATATAAAATATCCGAATCCAAACACACATCCAAAAATAAAAGAAAATGTTTTTTTTTTTATTGAAATAACTAATAAATATAAAATTGGAAAGGTAAAAAAATTTATAAAAAAAAGATCATATGGTGGTAAACTAAATGAGCTTGCTGCTCCAATAAAAAATGGAATTAAAAATAATATAAAGATATTTTTTATAAAATTTATCAATTTATAATTTCAAGTTTTTTTAAAATTATTTTTTCTCTACTAAGCATTTTAGAGTAATCTTTTGATTGTTTATGATCATAACCCAAAAGATGAAGCAGTCCATGTACCCACATTTTATCTAGTTCTATTGAAAAAGATGATTTATAAGATCTTTTTTTGACTATTTCATAACTGATTGCTATATCTCCTAAAAAGCAATTTTTTTTTATTTTCTCATTAAAGGGGAAAGACAAAACATCTGTGGTTTTATTTTTGTTTCTAAATTTACTATTTAATTTTTTTATAATTTTATTTGTAGTTAGTAAGATTGTAAAATAATGATTTTTTCTCTTTAAAAAATATAAATTTGATACGATTTTTAATTTTTTTTTAAAAAAAAAATTTAAGTTCTTTATATCTTTATTCCAAACTTTGTTATCAAGTATAATATTTGCATTAATCATTGTTATCTGAATAAGCCTTAACTATCTTTGAAACTAAAGGATGTCTGACTACATCAGAATGATCAAAATCAACAATTTCTATCTCATTTAGATGATCTAAAATTTTTTTAGATCTTTTAAGACCTGAATAAGATTTATTAGATAAATCTACTTGAGTAGGATCTCCATTAATAACAATTTTAGAATTTTCACCAATTCTAGTTAAAAACATTTTAATTTGAGTATCTGTGGCATTTTGGGCTTCATCTAATATTGCAAAAGAGTTTTTTAAAGTCCTTCCTCTCATAAATGCTAAAGGAGCTATTTCTATATCACCTATTTCAATTTTTTTTTGTATTTTTTCAAAATCTAAAAGATCGTATAAAGAATCATAAAGTGGACGAAGATATGGATCAACTTTATCTCTCATATCTCCTGGCAAAAAACCTAATCGTTCGCCAGCTTCCACAGCAGGTCTAGATAATATAATTCTTTCAATTTTTTTTTCCAATAGCATTGTAAGAGCAACTGCTACCGCTAAAAAAGTTTTTCCAGTTCCTGCGGGACCTGATGAAATTATAACTTGTTTTTCTTTTAATGCCTGTACATATTTTTTTTGCTTTTCAGATCTTGGAATTACAGATTTTTTAGGAGTTTTAATTATATATTCAATATTTTTTTCTTTATTATTGTTCTTTTCATTAATCATAAATTTGCTTACAGAAGAAACTATATCTTTTTTTTCTATAGTACCATTTATTATAAACTGATCAGCTAAAAATTTAATAGCATTTTTTACTATTTCGTTCTTTTGAGGAGAGCTTTTAACCAAAATAGAATTTCCTCTTGAATAAATGTTTGTTTTTGTAAGATTTTCTAATTCTTTAATATTATTATTGAACTCACCTACAACGCCAAATAATACCTCATTATTTTTAAAAATAATACTTAAGGAGTCATTATCTGAATAAACGTAATTTAAATTAGTATTTAATTTTGTATTTAAAGTTTTACTCAAATTATGCTGCCTTCGTATTATTAATATCAATTTTACCAAATAAACTATTCTGATTACAATTTTCTATTTTTACTTTAATAATTTTTCCTATTTCTTTTTTTTCACCATCAAAAATGACTGGGTTTAAATATTTATTCCTACCGAAAAGCTTATTTTGCCCAGTGATTTGATTTTCTACAAGTACATCTATTGAGGTATTTATTAATGATTTGTTCATTTTTAGCTGATGTGAAAATAAATATTTTTGTAACTGCTCAAGTCTATCTTTTGAGATTTTGCTATCAATCATGTTTAATTCTGATGCTTTTGTTCCTGGTCTTGGACTAAAAATAAATGAAAATGAATTTATAAATTTTATTTTTTTAACTAATGTTATTGTGTCAGAAAAATCCTGTTCTGACTCTCCAGGATAAGCAACTATAAAATCACTTGAAAATTCAATTGATTTATTTATTTTTTTCAATTTATTATAAATCTCTAAATATTGTTCAACTGTATGTTTTCTATTCATTAATTTTAAAATATTATTAGACCCGCTTTGTATTGGCAAATGTACAAATGGCATTAATTTTTTGCTTTTATCATAACAATCGATCAAATCTTCACTCATGTCTCTTGGATGCGATGTTGTATATCTTATTCTTTTAAGTTCAGAAAACTTTTCTAATTCTAGTATTAAATCCGACAATTTATAATTCTTCGAGCTACTTTTGTCTGAATATGCATTAACATTCTGTCCTAATAATGTAATTTCTCTAGCACCATTTTTAATTAATTTTTCTGCCTCGTTTATAATTTTTTTAAATGGTCTGGAGTATTCTGGCCCTCTAGTGTAAGGCACTACACAAAAGTGACAAAATTTATCACACCCCTCTTGGATGGTTAAAAAAGATGAAACCTTATCATTGTGGTTCTCGACTTTATCAAAATATCTGAATTTTTCTATTGTATCAAAATCAGTTTCTTCACTATTGATTTTATTTATAGAATTATTTTTAATAATTTCTGAAATCTTATGATACGATTGAGGTCCTACTACATAATCAATATATGGCTCTCTTTTAAGCATTTCTTGGTTTTCTGCTTGGGCAACACAACCAGCAACTATCATTAACGGTTTTTTTTTATCTCTATATAATTTTTTAACTCTTCCTACTTCATGATAAACTTTTTCTTTTGCTTTATCTCTAATGTGACAAGTGTTTAATAGATAGCAATCTGCATTTTTATTGTCATTTGTTTTACTAAAGCCGATTTTTTTTACAGAGTCAAAAATACGATTTGAGTCATATTCATTCATCTGACAACCATAAGTCTTAATAAAAATCTTTTTTGACATTAAACTATTTTTTTTTCTTCACACCATAAAGTTCTAACTTGTGATCAACCAAGTCATATCCGTACTTTTCAGCAACTTTTTTTTGAAGTTTTTCAATTTCGTCATCAACAAATTCTATAATTTCTCCTGTTTTAATATCAATTAAATGGTCGTGATGACTTTCTACCATTGCTTCATACCTGGCTTTACCACCTTTAAAATCATGCTTTGTTAATATTCCTGCTTCTTCGAAAAGTTTAACTGTTCTATAAACTGTAGCTATACTTATTTTAGAGTCTAATTTTGATACTCTATTATATAATTCATCAACATCAGGATGGTCAGACTCTCCATAATTTTCTTTAGACTCTGACAAAACTTTTGCAATAACTTTTCTTTGCTCTGTTAACTTAACTCCTTTAGAAATACACTTTTTTTCTATTGTATCTGACATAACATTTTTTATTTCGAATATTCTATTCTTATCAAATTCTTTATTAAAGCTCCTTTTTCAAATAATTCAATTATTTTATCATAATTTTCATCTACCACATCATCAGTTTTAAAACCATAAAGATCAAAACTATTTACTAATTTTAAGGCCTTAGCGGAAACAATTGATATTCTTATTCCTGAAAAATTACCTGGACCTTGATTGATAAACACCTTATCAATATCTTGAATTTTTGTATTATTATCTAATAAAAAGGAGCTTAATAATATATTAAATTTATCAAAATTTTCTCTACTGTTCAAATAATCGCTAGTGTATGATTCTTTTTTGGTTATGATTTTAAAAAATATTTTATCTTTAGCTGCATCTATAATTAATATCTTCATAATAATTTTATTTTTTTCTAATTCTAATGCAGAAGAAAATAATATCAAATATTATTCAGAGGATTCTGGCACACTATCTATAATGTATCATAGATTTGATGAAAACAAATACCCTTCAACAAATATTCAAATGGATATGTTTAAAGATCAAATGGATATGATAATAAAAAATAATTTAAACTTTTATAATCCAAAAGAATTTGATTTAAACTTTAGTAAACCTAAAAAAGAGAAAAAAATTTTAATTACGATAGATGATGCTTTTAGCTCTTTTTATAATAGTGCTTGGCCTTATTTTAAAAAGAATAAAATTCCATTTATTTTATTTGTTTCAACAAAACCAGTGGGTAATTCTGGTTATATGACATGGGAACAAATAAAAGAGGTAGAAAAAGAGGATTTTGCTTTTATAGGTAATCATTCCCACTCGCATGAATATATGGTCAATTTTAAATTTTCTGAATTTAAAAAAGATATTGAAACGTCAATAAAAATATTTAATGAAAAATTAGGATATAATCCAATATTTTTCTCATACCCATTTGGAGAATATAGTTTAAAGCAAAAAAATTTTATAAAAGAAAAATTTTCTTACGGTTTTGGCCAACATTCTGGAGTTATTGATTTTAATAAAGATAAATTTGAACTATCAAGATTTCCAATTAACGAAAAGTACGGAGATCTTAAAA
>CACFKJ010000011.1 GCA_902566805.1 uncultured Pelagibacteraceae bacterium | reverse complement strand
TTTCCTTATATTCGTTAATTATTTTATTTGCATTCTCATCATTCTTTCTAAACAAATCAAAAATTTCAGATGCTTTTAATTTTTTTTTAAATTTATTATTAAATCTATTTGATAAACTTAATCCTGAAAGAAAATTTTCAACATTTCCAAATACTAAATTATTATGCCCCCATTCACCTGCAAGATTATTAGCTCCTTTGACAATTTTTTTGTTAACAACCAAACCTCCTCCACAGCCAGAGCCTAAAATAATTCCAAAGACAATATTATAATGCTTAGCAGAACCATCTATAGATTCAGAAAGTGCAAAACAATTTGCATCATTTTCACAAAACACATTTCTATTTAACATTTTTGAAATATCATTTTGAAAAGTTTTATCATTTAACCATGGTGAATTATGGGCATTCTTTAGAAGACCTGTCTCATTCGATATTGATCCTGGATGACAAATACCTACATTAAATTTTTTTTGATATTTTTTGTCTAATTTATTTACAATATTTTCTAAATCTTTTAATGTTGTTTTGTAATCCGAAGGAGAATTTTGTCTTTCTCTAATTAATTCTTTTCCATTATTATCTAACAAAACATATTCTATTTTTGTTGCACCTAAATCGATTCCAATTTGCATTTTTATTTTAATATTTTTTTTATCTCTTGTATTGTAAATGGTTTTGGAATTTTACATGTTGTAATAATTTTTTTTGCTTTATTTGTCATCGCTGATTTCATAATAGATTGAATTAAATCTAAAACGTGCAATGAAAGCTCTCCATTACATCTATGTATTTTTTTATTTTCAATGCAGTATGCCATTTCTGCTAATCCCACTCCTCTATAATTTGCATTTGTAGGAGATTCATTTGCTCTAGAACTTTGAGATTTTATGTTTATTTTTCCAAGTGGCATTTTTGAGGTTTTAAATTCTATCCATGGATTACCTAATTTTTTACAAATATAAACTGACCCACCAAACATATTTGGATCTGGTACTATCATAGAACCTTCAGATCCATATAACTCTATATGATTTCTTTGATGAGCAATGACATCAAATGATAATGTTAGTCGAATTATTGCATTGTTTTCAAAAATTATTGTTGAAAAATAAGTTGTAGGACATTTTACTCTCAATTTTTTTCCTTTTTTTGGACCAATTCCAATAGTTCTAAATTTTTTACCTTTCATTAAAGATGCAGCTTTAACTTCCTTTGCGGGACCTAATAAATTTACTAAAGCAGTTAAATAATATGGACCCATATCAATTACTGGACCTCCCTCTTTTTTTTCAAACCAAGGTTCTGGATCTGGGTGATATGATTGTACACCTGGAAAAGCAAAAATAGCGTTTCCAAGATTTATTTTACCTATTATCTTTTTATTTATTAATTCTCTTGATTTCTGATTTCCTCCTCCTAAAAAAGTATCTGGCGCATTACCTAGATATAATTTCTTTTTCTTTGAAAGTTTGAGTAATTCCATTCCATCTTTTAAATTTATAGACAGAGGTTTTTCTGAATATATATGTTTACCGTTTAAAAGAGCTTTTTTTGCTATTGAATAATGAACTTTAGGCGGTGTTAAATTTAATATTATTTCAATGTCTTTATCTTTCAATAAACTATTAACACTTAAACACTCTATACTATAGCTATTTGCACATTTTTTTGCAGCATTAATGTTTATATCTGCACATTTTATAATTTTAAAATTATTAAAATATTTGTGAGCCCTAAAATATGTTTCTGCGATGTGACCACATCCTATCAATCCTACCTTAAAAACTTTATTCATTTTAAATCTAAACACCTTGTCTTTGTTTAGATTTACCTTCTTTATGAAGTTTTAAAGCTTTCTCATTTTCCTTTGTTTTTGGAATTTCTAACGTTGGACTTTCCCAATACGCAGAACCTTCTAACCACTGATAAGAATGAGTTTTTATTGAAATAACATATGTAATTTTAGATTTTTTTGCTCTTTTGAATGCTTCCTCTAATTCACTAATTGATGAAACTTCCTCAGATTTAGCTCCCATACTAGCTGCATGTTGTGCAAAATTAATATTAACTAAATTTGAAACATTTGAACTCTCAAATAAACAATTAAACTCTTTTCCTCCCTTAAATAATTGAAGTCTATTAATAACCGCATGTCCACCATTATCACAAACAATTATTATTAATTTATTGTTTGTTATTACAGATGAATAAATATCTGAATTATAAAGTAGATAAGATCCATCGCCTACAAAAGCAATTACCTCTTTATCTGGGTTCGCCATTTTAATTCCAAGTGACCCTGATATTTCATATCCCATACAACTAAATCCCCACTCTGTTTCATGAGTATTTAACTCTTTAGGTCTCCAAATTTGTACTACTTCTCCAACTAATCCTCCTGCAGCAGTAACTGCAATGTCAGTTGGATCAGAATTTCTATAAATTGCTCCAACTGCATGAGCATAACTTGGAAGTTTTTGATTTGTTGGTCCACTTTCTTTATCAACATATTCATTCCATGTTTTTAATTCATCTCTAGATTTTTTATACCAATAATCTGGTGCTTTCCAATTTCCTAATGCTTGCGATAATTCATTTAAAGTAACTTTTGCATCTCCTATTACTGATTGAGCCATATGTTTATTTGCATCAAACCTTGAAACATTAATAGAAACTAATGAAAATTTTGGATTTTCAAAATTTACCCATGAACCTGTTGTAAAATCTCCTAATTTAGTTCCAACAGCAATCGCTAGATCTGTTTTTTTTGCTAAATTATTTGCTGCTTTACCACCTAAACCGCCTAGAGGACCAGAAAAATGAGAATGATCTCTTTTCATTGAAGAGTAACCCATGACAGTTTGTGTAACAGGAATATTATGTTTAATTGCAAAGTTTGACAAATCATCCATGGCATCAGAATAAAAAACTCCCCCACCTGAAATAATAATTGGATTTTTTGATTTTTTAATTTTTTCTGCTGCTTGTTTTATTTGAAAATCGTCTGGACGAGGTCTTCGTATATTGTGAATTCTCTCAACAAAAAATTCCTCAGGATAATCAAACGTTTCTCCCTGAACATCTTGTGACATCGAAATACAAGCCGGTCCACAATCTGCAGGATCTAACATAACTTGAATTGCTTGAGGTAGGGTTTGTAAAATTTGTTCAGGTCTTGTAAGTCTATCAAAATATTTTGTTACAGATTTAAATGCATCATTTTGAGTAACACCTGGATTATTGAAATGTTCTACTTGCTGTAATACTGGATCAGGCATTCTATTTGCATAAGTGTCTCCGGGTAAGAATAATATTGGCAATCTATTACTCATCGCAACTGCCGCTGCAGTGACCATATTTGTTGAACCGGGTCCTACTGAGCTGGTAGCAACAAAAATTTGTTTTCTTCTCGTTGCTCTTGCATAAGCTATTCCTGTTAAGGCCATATTTTGTTCGTGATGACCTCTAAAGGTAGGCAAATTATCTTGATTTTCTTCTAGAGCTTGACCCAAACAAGCTACATTGCCATGTCCAAATATTCCAAATACACCAGCAAAAAGAGGTTGCTTTTTACCATCAATTAAAATTTTTTGAGAGATTAAGTGTTTAACTATCGCTTCTGCGCATGTAAGCTTTATTTTTTTCATTTTTCTTTATATATTTTAGTTTATAAATTCACATTAAGTAAACCAATAATTTATGTACAGCAAATTTGGACAATTCATTGATGGAAAATGGCAAGAGTCTGAGAAAAAAGAGACTTATGAAGTAATAAATCCTGCAACTGAGGAAGTTATTGGACACGCATCTAAGGCTTCTCCGGTCGATGTTGAAAAGGCTTTAAAGTCAGCCGAAAAGGGACTTAAGGTATGGAGAAGTACTGCTCCTTGGCAGAGATCTTATATAATCAGAAAAATTGCTGATTTGATGAGAGAAAAAAAAGAGGTTTTAGCAAAATGGTTAACTCTTGAAGTCGGAAAACCATTAGCAGAAGGTATTGGTGAAGTTGGAGGATCAGCTGATATATTTGAGTGGAATGCAGAAGAAACAAAAAGAATTTATGGACAAACAGTAGAAAGTAGATTTCCTGATACTAGAGTGCATGTTTATTATCAACCCGTAGGTGTTGTAGCAGCATTAGTGCCATGGAACTTTCCACTAGTATTAGCATCTAGAAAAATTTCTACAGCGCTTGCTGCCGGATGCTCTGTAATTTGCAAACCAGATGTAATTACACCAGGATGTGTGATGGAATTAGTTGATATTTGTAGAGAAGCTGGAGTACCTGATGGTGTAGTTAATTTACTATCAGGAGATCCTCCTGCAATAGCAGAACAATTAATTAAATCTGATATAATTAAAAAAATTTCATTAACTGGATCTACAAGAGTTGGAAAATTAATTTTGAAACAAGCTGCAGATAAAGTTCAAAGAGTAACAATGGAACTTAGTGGCCACTCACCTTTTATTGTTTTTGATGATGCAGATATAAATAAAGCTACTGATATGGCTATAACTTCAAAATTTAGAAATAACGGACAGGTTTGTATTTCACCAAACAGATTTTATATTCAAGAGAAAAAGAAAGATGAATTTATTAATACTTTCATAAGTAAAGTAAAAAAATTAAAAATTGGAAATGGAATGGATAAAGATGTTCAATTGGGTCCTTTAACTACAAAAAAAAGACTGGAAGAAGTAGAAAAATTAGTTGATATAACAAAAAAAGAAGGAGCAAAAGTTTTATTGGGAGGAAAAAGACCAGCAGGTTTTAATAAAGGATTTTATTATGAGCCTACTGTGTTTGATCAAGTTCAAGATGACTTTACAATAATGAAAGAAGAACCTTTTGGTCCTCTTGTTCCAATGTTATCATTTAAAGATTTTGATGAAGTAATAGAAAGATCTAATAAAAATGATTTAGGACTATGTAGTTATATTTGTACTAATTCAATGGAACAATCTCATAAAGCGTCGGAATTAATGGAAACAGGTGTTGTTGCAGTAAATACTCCGGTTGTTGCTATAGCAGAAGCTCCTTTTGGAGGTATTAAACAAACTGGATACGGTAGAGAAGGAGGATCAAACGCAATCAAAGATTATTTAAATGTTAAATATACACACTTAGGTATAAAAGGTTAGATCAAGTGAAAAAAAATAAACTCAAAGAATTATTAAACTCAGGCAAACCTATAATTAACGGATGGTTACAAATTCCTAATTCATTTTCTGCCGAAGTTATGGCTAATCAAGGTTGGGATTCATTAACCATAGATATGCAGCATGGAGTAATAGATTATCCAAATGCTCTTCAAATGCTTCAAGGAATTTCAACAACAGATGTAGTTCCAATGGCTAGAGTAAATTGGAATGAACCAGGTCAAATAATGAAAATACTTGATGCAGGTGTTTATGGAATTATTTGTCCAATGGTTAGTAACAGGGAACAAGCAGAAAAGTTTGTTCAAGCATGTTTGTATCCACCAAAAGGATATAGAAGTTTCGGTCCAATAAGAGGACTAATATATGGAGGGAGTGACTACGCAGATCATGCTAATGAAGAAATTCTTAAATTAGCAATGATAGAAACAAGTGAAGCTTTACAAAAATTAGATGAAATTATGAGCACTCCGGGTTTAGACGGAATTTATATAGGACCAGCAGATTTAAGTTTAGCGATTGGAGAAAAGCCAAGTTTTGACAATCCAGAAAGAACACCTCAATATAAAAAAATTGTTGAGATATTAAAGCATGCCAAAAAAAATAAAATTGCTGCAGGGATTCATAATGCATCGGCTGAATATGCAAAAAAAATGTTAGATTTAGGTTTTAACTTAGTTACCATAGGATCAGATCAAAAAGCTTTGACATCAGGTGCACAATCTGAATTATCTAAAATTAAAAAAATAAACCAAAAAGAAACCTCTAAGACATATTAATAAAGTGTCAAATAAAAAAAAAATTCTAGTAGTTCAAAAAATTCATGAAGCTGGGATGAAACTAATTATAAGCAATCCTAAATACGAATTCGAAATTATTGATGTTGAAGAAATGGTTGAACAAATAGATATAAATTTATTTAAAAAAAAGGTTGTTGATTGTGATGCAATATCGATAAGGACTGAAAAATTGCCTGGAGAAGTAATTGAATATGCAAAAAAACTTAAAATAATCTCTAGACACGGGGTTGGTTATGACAATATCGATTTAAATACTACAAAAAAAAATAATATTACTCTTGCAATTACAGCAAAAGCAAATGCCATAGCTGTAGCTGAACATGTAATGTTTATGCTCTTAAGTATTAGCAAAGGTAAAAATATGTATGATAATTCAGTAAAATCTGGAAGGTTTGCTGATAGAAATAAATTACCAAAAACGATTGAATTATGGAACAAAAATATTTTGATTGTAGGCTTTGGAAGAATAGGTCAATGTTTAATTAAAAGATGTCTTGGTTTTGAAATGAATGTATTCGTTTATGACCCATTTGTTGATAGTGAAAAAATAATATCATTAGGGGGTAAAAAAGTTGATAATCTTGTGGAAGCAGTACAAACTATGGATGCAATATCTCTTCATGTACCATTAAATGATAAAACAAAAAACTTAATTAATATCAGTTTATTAAAGACAATGAAAAAAAATTGTATTTTAATTAATGCTGCTAGAGGTGGTATTGTTAACGAAAATGATCTTAACTTGGCTCTTAATGATGGTTTAATTTATGGGGCAGGATTAGATGTATTTTCAAAAGAACCTCCTGATGAAAATAATCCTCTATTAAAAAATGATAAAGTTTTTTTAAGTCCTCACACTTCAGCATTTACAGAAGAATGTATGCAAAGAATGGCCAAAGAGACAATACAAAATATTATTGATTTTTTTGATAATAAATTAGACAAATCAAAAATTGTAAAAATATAAAATATGAGATTGAGCTTAAAAAATTTTGGATTGTTAGAAGGGTTGGTTATCTTTTCTATAATTTACGTTGTTGGAATGTTATTATGGACAGTTAGCACAAGACCAGAAGTAGAAGCAAAAGCTAATTTAGTAAAAGAAAATCATAAAAAAGTTGTAGATTTTATAAACAACGAAGTAAACTTATGTAGTTCAGCAGATGAAAATTCAGTTACTGTTTGGGGCGATCCATGCAACGGAGAATGGATTGCTGAAAAAGTTGTAAATTATATAAATAACAATCTTAAAATTAAAAATCCATTTTCAGAAGATGCCAAAGTTAAAACTGATCCAGACCCTAGAATAAAAGCTGAAGGAAAAGCTGGGCAATCAACAGAAATGGGAGTAGTTTTTGTAATGTCTTCAAACTTTCTTCCAGACCCTGGCTCTGAATGGATTGTAGGGACTTGTTTTAAATCACCGTGTGTTGCTGCTGGAAATAACGAATTAACTTCAATTTATAGATAGTTATCTATTTAAAATTTCAATATTTGTATCAGATAAAGTTTTAGTTAAATACTTATGTCCTTTTATTGCATATTCTAGTGGGTTAGCTTTGTTAGGATCTTGTTCAGCTTCAACTACTAACCATCCAGAATAATTTTTTTTTTTTAAAACTTCGAATAAAGGTTTGTAATCTATGCAACCATCTCCAGGAACTGTAAATGCTCCGCTCAAAAAAGCATCTCTGAAACTTAAATCTTGATTTAAAGAACTTTCAAGAACATTTTTTCTAATATCTTTGCAATGAACATGAAGTAATCTTTCATTATAATCGTTTAAAATTTTTTTTGAGTCACCTTTGGCAAATAACATATGCCCTGTATCTAAAGTGAGTTTTACACTATCGTGCGTATTATCTAACAATCTCTCAGTATCTTTCTGTGTTTCAATAACAGTTCCCATATGGTGATGATAAGCTATAGGCATTTCTTCATCTTCTAAATATTTTCCCAACTCAGATATTTTTATACAAAAATTTTTCCATTCATCTTCATCCATTTGTGGTCTTGTTGATAATTTTTTTTTTGGATCACCTTGAATTGAACCTGAAACTTCAGCTAATACAATACAAGGTGCTTTACAATCTTTAAATAAGTTAAGTTGTTCTTGTATTGCAATTTTTTCATCTTTCACAGAATTTTTTCTTAAGTTTGCACCATACCACCCTGAACATAGATCTAGGTTAAATTGTTCTAATTTTGGAATTAATTCATTTGATTTTTTTGGAAATTTTCCTCCAGATTCTATACCTATATATCCAGCTTGACTGGCTTCGGATAAACATTGTTCCAAAGTTGTGTCTCCACCGAGTTCTGGCATATCGTCATTACTCCAAGCTATAGGTGCTACTCCTAATTTTACTGACATAATTAATAATCTTAGTTAAGATATAAAATTGAAATTTTAATTCAAATAAAAAATGATTGATATTGCTTTATTTGGTCTTGGTAGAATTGGTTTAATGCATGGAAAAAACCTTATGAGAAATAGAAATTTCAATTTAAAGTATGTTTACGATAAAGATCAAATTCTATCAAAAAAAATAGCAAAAAAATTAAAATCAAGCTCTATAAATAATCCTTCATTTGCTTATGTAGATAAATCTGTAAAAGCGATTTTTATCTCATCTTCAACCTCAACGCATATTAAATTTATTACTGAAGCAGTAAAAAATAAAAAAAAAATATTTTGTGAAAAACCTTTAGATTTAAATATAAATAAAATAAACGATTGTAAAAAGAAAATATTAAAGTTTAATCCAAGAATTCAATTGGGATTTAATAGAAGATATGACCCTGGGCATGCATTTTTAAGAAAACAACTATTAAGTGGAAAAATTGGAAAATTGGAAAAAATAATAATAACTAGTAGAGACCCAGCACCACCGTCAAAAAAATATCTAAAACAATCAGGTGGAATTTTTAGAGATATGACAATACATGATTTTGATTTATTAAGATTTTATTTAGTAAAAGATGATGTTAAATCAATTTTTGCAACTGCAAGTAATATTTCCGATAAAAGTTTTAATAAAATTAAAGATTATGAATTAGCTTCATGCTTAATAAAATCTAATAATGGTGTTCAGTGCATTATTACCAATTCCAGACATTGTAGTTTTGGTTATGACCAAAGAGTTGAATTATTTGGTTCTAAAGGAATGCTGATCTCAGGAAATAAAAAAGAAAACGAGGCTGAATTGTATACAAAAAATAGTACAAACCAGCAAAAGCCGTTATTAAATTTTTTCATAGATAGATATAAAGAAGCCTACAAACTTCAATTAAATGATCTCTTTATGATGATTAAAAAAAATAAAAAACCATTATCAAATTTTGAAGATGGAAGAAGAGCTCTAATTATTGCAAATGCAGCCTATTCATCCATAAAAAATAAAAAAAGTATAAATATTAAATTTTAAATCAACTAAAAGTTGAAAATTAATTAGACAACTTTACAAATAATTTCAAAATTACTAAAATTCATTTTTAAAAAGTTAACTTTATATAAACAAAGAGGGAAATTTAATGAAAACATTAAAAAACTTTATATTAGCAATTGCTGCTT
This sequence comes from uncultured Pelagibacteraceae bacterium, assembly GCA_902566805.1. Lineage (GTDB taxonomy): Bacteria > Pseudomonadota > Alphaproteobacteria > Pelagibacterales > Pelagibacteraceae > Pelagibacter. The sequence goes on along the minus strand of CACFKJ010000011.1, from coordinate 20,535 downwards.
GGGCATTCATGTCTGTATCAGCATTAGCTACAGATGTAATTGTTGTTTCGCACGGTCAAGCTAATGACCCTTTCTGGTCAGTAGCAAAAAATGGTGTTGATTCTGCATGTAAAGATATGGGAATATCTTGCAAGTATACAGCTCCAGGAACTTTTGACATGGTTGAGATGGCAAAACTAATTGATAACGCTGTATCACAAAAACCAAAAGGTATTGTGATTACTTTGCCAGACGCTGCTGCTTTAGGAAAATCAGTTAAAGCTGCAATAGCTGCTGGTATACCGGTAATCTCAATGAACTCTGGTTCAGATGACTATGCTTCTCTAGGAATTAGTGCTCACGTTGGACAAACTGAGTTTGAAGCTGGAGTAGGTGGTGGACAAAAAATGAAAGCTGCTGGCGGAAAAAAAGCATTATGTGTTAACCATGAAGTTGGAAACGTAGCATTAGACAGAAGATGTGCGGGTTTCAAAAAAGGTTTTGGTGGAAGTGTTGATATTTTAGGTACTTCTAATGACCCAACAGAAATTCAAAAAGCTGTTGCTGCAAAATTAGGTGGTGGATATGATACTATCCTTACTTTAGGAGCTGGTTTATCTGGTGAAGCAGCATTAAAAGCTTTAGAAGCTGCTGGAAAAGTTGGTAAAGTAAAATTAGGTACATTTGATATGTCTCCTAACATGTTAAAAGCTGCTGCTGCAGGAAAAGTGGAGTTTTTAATTGACCAACAACAATACCTTCAAGGTTACCTACCAATAGCTATTTTTGCTCAGTATATGAGATGGGGAACAATGCCAGCTGGTGTAGTTATGACTGGACCTGGTTTTGTAACACCTGACAATGCTAGCAAAGTTATTAAGTGGGCAGCACAAGGTTATAGATAAAATAACATTATATAGGCCTGACTATATTTTAGTCAGGCCTTTTTTTTATTAAATTTTAAATGTCTGAAAAATCTAAAAGTATATCTGCTAAGAAACAATCAACGAATGATGAGAGGCTTAAAAAAGTTTCTAATTTAAAAGTTTTACTAAATAGACCAGAGTTAGGTGCGTTAGGCGGTTCAATACTTGTATTTATATTTTTTGGAATAGTTGCTGGAGATACTGGAATGTTCAGTGCTTATGGTGCTCTTAACTTTTTAGATGTATCAGCTAATCTTGGAATAATTGCAATAGCAGCAGCTATGTTAATGATTGGAGGAGAGTTTGATCTATCTATTGGATCGATGATCGGATTCGCAGGAATTTGTATTGCAATACCTGCAATTTATTGGGGGTGGCCTTTATGGATGAGTATACTTTTTGCATTTGCTATGGCAGTTTTGGTTGGATATTTTAATGGTATTTTAGTAGTTAGAACTGGCCTTCCATCTTTTATAGTAACTTTAGCTATGTTGTTTATTTTAAGAGGCGCAACTTTAGCAATTACAAGACTTATTACTGGACGAACACAAGTTCCGGGATTAAGGGTATTAATAGAAGACGATCCCATAGCCTGGCTATTTGCTACAGATACTTTTAAATGGTTATTTACTTGGTTGGGATCAATGAAATTAATTGAATTAAGAACAGATGGAACCCCTTTAGCAACAGGTATACCTCCGTCTGTAATTTGGTTTGTTGCACTAACAATTTTTGCAACATGGATTCTAATGAAAACTAGATATGGTAATTGGATTTTTGCTTCTGGTGGTGACAAAGTAGGAGCAACAAATGTTGGAGTGCCTGTTGGAAGAGTTAAAATAAGTTTATTTATAGGAACAGCATGTGCAGCTACATTATTTGCATGTATACAAGTACTTGACGCTGGTTCTGCAGACACAATGAGAGGAACTTTAAAAGAATTAGAAGCAATTGCTGCAGCGGTAGTAGGAGGTTGTTTACTAACTGGAGGATATGGATCCGCTATAGGAGCTGCATTTGGAGCATTGATTTTTGGTACTGTATCAATGGGAATTTTTTATACAGATGTAGACACTGATTGGTTTAAAGTTTTTTTAGGAGCCATGATGCTTATAGCTGTAGTTTTCAATAATTATATTAGAAGAAAAGTAACTGAGAGCAAATAATGTCTGAAAATCTTATTGAATTTAATGGAATAAGTAAATTTTTTGGTAAAGTTATTGCACTTAAAGATGTGACAATGAAAGTTAAAAAGGGAGAAATAATGTGTCTTCTTGGAGATAATGGAGCTGGAAAATCTACTTTAATTAAAACTTTATCTGGAGTTCACAAACCTGACGAAGGAGAAATAATTGTTGAAGGACAAAAAATAATATTTGACTCACCAAAAGATGCTTTAGATATTGGCATAGCTACTGTTTACCAAGATTTAGCATTAGTTCCTTTAATGAGTGTCACTAGAAATTTTTTTATGGGTAGAGAGCCTCAGAAAGGTATCCCTTTCTTTAAAACATTTGATATTAAAAAAGCAAATGAAATTGCAGCCGATAGAATGGGTCAAATTGGTATAGATGTTAGAGATCCATCTCAAGCAGTAGGAACAATGTCGGGAGGAGAAAGACAATGTCTTGCAATATCTAGAGCAATATATTTTGGTGCTAAAGTTTTAATATTAGATGAACCAACATCTGCATTAGGTGTTCATCAAGCTTCAGTCGTTTTAAAATACATAGTAAAAGCAGCATCCCAAGGCCTCGCTGTTATTCTAATTACTCACAATGTTCATCATGCTTATCCTGTTGGAAATAGTTTTACAGTTTTAAATAGAGGTAAAAGTTTAGGAACTTATTCAAAAAAAGATTTATCCAGGGAAAAACTTTTAAGTATGATGGCAGGTGGAGAAGAATTAGATAAACTTGAAGTTGAATTAAAAGAAATGGATAGAATTTCTAAGAATTAATGTAACGAAAAATTCATAACTGAAATAATTAAAAAACATATCTAACAACAGCTTCCTTTGTTATAATTCATTTTATATAGGAGGTTGATATGGCTAAATTTATAACATTAGGATGTTACACTGCAAAAGGTCTAGCTGGATTTATAAGCAATCCAGGTACAGATAGAAAAGCAGCTACATCTGCATTAGCTGCTTCAGTTGGAGCAAAAGTGACTCGTTATGCTGGACTAAGAGGTAAGTATGATTTTATGGCAGAAATAGAAGGTACTTTTGATCAATGTGCTGCTGCTGCGATGACTGCTGTAGGAAGTGGAGCTGTTTCTGATTTTACAATTTTAGAAGATGTAGATCTGAATAAAATTGCTGAGACTGCTAAGAAAATGGCTTCAGGGTATAAAGAGCCTGGTAAATAAAAAATAAATATTTAACTTCCAGTTTTTTTTAAACTGGAAGTTAGATGGCTTCATATAAAGTTGGAAACATTTCACCACCTAGTGGATCTCCATTTTTATATCCAGCTTCTTGCATAGCTTTTCTATAATTATAACTAGTCCAATCACCAATATAACTTATTTTTGTATCTTCTTTTGCAACTCTTAAAGTATAACGGCTTAATGTTTTGTCTGGTATATTTGGACTAAGAGCGCCATGGAGTGTTCTCATATCAAAAATTACACAATCTCCTAAATCACAATCCCAATTTAAAAATTCATACTTTTCTTTATTTCCTAGTATATCAGGAGGCGTTTCATATTTTTTTCCATTTATTACACATTCATTTCCTTCAATCTTATGTCCGTCTTTAAAAAGAACTCTTAAAAATAATTTATTCCATAAATGAGATCCTTTAACCCATGCAACACCTTCATCTTTTTTGCTTGGTTGAAGTGGTAGCCAAAGAACACACATTGTTCCTTCCATATCAAAATAACTTACATCATGATGAAAGGGAGTTTTAGATTCTGATCCACTTTCTCTTAAAAACCAATTATCCATTACAAGATTTATTTTTTTTGCAGACATTAACTCCGAGGCTATTTTTGCATAAGGAGAATTAAATACAAAATCCTTAAATTCTGGGACCAAATGCCAAGTCCAATAGTCTTCTAAATATGCAGGAATACCTTTTTTAACAGTATGAGATTTAAATCTTGGACTTGGATTTTTAATATCTTTATCAATTCCTGTTTGAAGTTTTTTAATCCAACTAATATCAAATTTTCCTTTTAAAAATATTGCTCCATCTTTTTGAAAGGTATTTATTTCATCTTTACTTAAAATATTTTTCATTTACCTGCAGAGTTTGCTACATAAAAAGATACGATATCTATTTCTTCTTCCGTTAAGATACCTTCTCCATAAGCAGGCATTACTCCAAGTCCATGAGTGACCATTTCCTTCACTAGCTCTTCTGTTAAACTTACAGTGTCTAAATTTGGTCCGATGTTAGCATCAGATCCTGCTGCTTTTAAAGCATGACATGCAGCACAGCCTGCTGTCTCATTAAAAATTTCAAGACCTTTTGCCATTTTCTCTTCATCGGCTAATAAACTTTGAAAATTAAAGTTAAGTATACAGAAGATTATTAATAAAAATTTCGCAATTTTCATCAATAGATTTTAAAACTTTTTTTAGTTTTATACTACAGTAATATTTACACTATGGTCTTTCCAACCATTATGAGCATATCCTCTTCTATTTTCCATTCTTAACTCTGGTTGTTTTGCTCGACCATTAGATGCTAAGCTGGCAATATTATAAGTTCCTGAGGTTAAAGTTGTTTCTAAAACAAACTGTCTCCAAGCATATTTACCTAGGTCTGGACCTACAAATTTTGCTCTCTTCCAGCTTTTTCCACCATCAACAGATACTTTAACACTTCTTACTTTTCTTGTTCCGCCCATTGCAACACCAACTATCTGAACTTTTCCAGCTTTAACAGTTCCTGTTTCATCGGTTGGTCTTGTTATCCATGATTTTACTGGCATTTCCCAACAAGAAGGATATTGAGATCCCTTTTTTCCTATTGGTGAAATCCTGTAACTAGATTTCATATATTTTACTGATGACTCTTTTGTAGTAAAAGCAACTTTTCCAAGATGCTTAACATTATTAATTCCAAAATATCCAGGAGTAACCATTCTTAAAGGTCCCCCGTGTGCATTAGGCAACGGAACTCCATTCATCTCCCAAGCTAACATTGCATCTTTGTAAACTTTTTTTGGAACAGATCTTTCAACCATAGCTTTTTTTGGATCTAATCCAGTAGGCTCGTGATCAACACCAGCAGATGTCATAAAAACTGCGTCTTTTTCAATTCCTCCACACGCATCAACAACTGCCATTAACGGCACGCCAGTCCAAAGAACACATGCTGCGGCTCCAGTTTCCCATTGAGATCCTCTAACTTTATGCTCAAAAAAACCTCTTCCATTTCCTGAACACTGAAGAATTGTTGCTATTGTTGTGTGACCTAATTTTTTTAATTGTGCCAAAGTAAAAGTTTTGGGATTTTTTACGCCTTGAATAGAAACTTTCCAATTATCTCTGTTTCCAATTTGTGCGTCAGTCATTGTTGGCATGTTATTTCTTATATATACATTCCTGTTTGGAGTTATAAGACTTTCTCCAATGGCACTTCTATGAGTTTCAATTCCTTTATCAGAATGAACAATAAGTGCGTCTCTATCTTTCCAACTTATAAATTCTGGCAAACCTTTCGAACCTTCGGAATGGTTTGAATTTGCAATATTAATAGGTATTACTGAAGCAGTTGCAGCTAGTCCTGCTATTGAAGCTGTTCCAGCTAAAAAGTTTCTTCTTTTAAGATTAATATTTTTTTTTATTTTTTTCATATTTATCCTCCATTACAGTCAATGACATTTTTAATTATACCAAAAAAACAGGTATCAAAAAATACATAAAAAAAAATAGTTTCTAGTATAAATTTTACAATTAAAAGTTGTAATTTATAAGTACCTGGAATTTATTTATAATTTTAGAATTTATAAAGTAATCTTTCTAGTATAAGTTTATATTATGCAACAATTGCAGGACAGCTTCGGAAGAAAATTTCCATACATAAGAATGTCTATTACAGATGTTTGTAATTTTAAATGTGGTTATTGTTTACCAAATGGTTATCAAGTTGACAAAAGTGATAATAGAAAATTTTTACACTTGGATGAAATTAAACGTCTTGCAAAATGTTTTTCTCAATTAGGTGTTTTAAAAATAAGAATTACTGGGGGAGAGCCAACTGTAAGAAAAGATTTTTTTTGACATAATAAAAGTATTAAAATTCGATGCTGGTATTAATAAAGTTGTAATTACAACAAACGGTTATCATCTGGATAAAAAAGCAAAGCTGTTAGTAGATTCTGGATTGAGTGGAATAAATATTAGTATAGATAGTCTTGATCGTGAAATTTTTAAGAATATTACAGGTCATGATAGATTGCCAGAAATTTTAAAAGGAATAAAAAATTTGCAAGATCTGCAGTTTAACAATATTAAAATTAACGCTGTTCTATTAAACGGAATTAACGCATCTGAGAAAGATTTTGATAATTGGTCAAAATTTATTCAAAATAATAAAGTTGATTTTAGATATATAGAATTAATGCAAACCGGTGATAACTTAGATTATTTTAAAAAATATCATATATCGTCAAACTTTTTTAAATCATATTTGAATAAAAACAAATGGATATACCAAACAATTGGAAAAGATGCTGGCCCCTCAATAAATTATATAAACCCGGAATATAAAGGGAAATTTGGAATAATTGCCCCTTATTCAAAAGATTTTTGTAAGAGTTGTAATCGTTTAAGAATTACATCTAGAGGAGATTTGAGACTTTGTTTATTTGGAAATACTGGAATAAGTGTTAGACATTTACTGCAAAAAGATGATCAACTTTCAGAGTTAAAAGATCTTATTCTAAAGCAAATGCAATTTAAAAAAGAATCTCATTATTTAGAACTTGGTGAAACAGGTTCAACTAAAAATTTATCAAAAACAGGAGGATAGTTGAATAAATTTAAAGTAGTAAACCAAAGTGAATTAAAAGATTGGGCGAAAGAAATATTTAAAAAGAACTCTTTTAATATGGTAGATGTTTCAAAAAAAAAAGAAACTTTTAGAAGAGCGCTTGCATCTGGAAAGATCTTTGTTGGTGAAGAAGTTTTTAATCTGATTAAAAATAATAAAATGCCAAAAGGTGATCCTGTAGCTCTAGCGGAAGTATCAGCTGTTTTGGGTGTAAAAAAAACTAGTGAATTGATACCTCTGTGTCATCCTTTGCCAATTGATCATACAGCCACCAAAGTTATTATGAATGAAATAGATAACTCTTTAGAAGTTTATTGTGTTGTATCTGCAATTGCAAAAACTGGAGTTGAAATGGAAGCAATTATGGGTGTCAACGCTGCTTTAATTACTATCTATGATTTAAGCAAAATAGTTAATCCACATCTTAAAATTGATAATGTTAAATTGTTAATTAAAGAGGGTGGAAAAAGTGGACTATGGACTAATCCAGACGGTTTACCAAAATTTTTAGAAAATATTTTTTAATATGAAAATTAAACTTGAACTATTTGGTGCAAGTAGAGACTTAAGTGAAAAAGAATTCTTAGAATTAGATATTAAAGGAAATAGTTCATTAAAAGATCTCAGAAATGAAATCATTAACTATGTCGATGAAAAATTTAAAGGAAATCAAAACTTTAAAAAATTAATTCTGAGCTCAGCATTTTGCTCAGAAGATAATAATATAATTTCGGATAAATATAAAATTACAAAGGATCAAAAAATTGGAATAATTCCGCCAATTGGAGGTGGTTGATGCTTCACACAAAAATAATAGATCTTTCAAAAGAAAAAATTCGACCTGAAAACGCTGAAGAATTTATTTCATCTACAAAATATGGTGCCTCAATTATATTTTATGGAACTGTAAGAGAAGATAACGAAAATAAAAAAGTTACAGGTATTACATATGATAGTCATGACGAACTGGTGATAAAAAGTTTTAAAGAAATTTATAATGAAATAGAAAAAAAATTTAATATAGCAGATAAATCTGTTTTTATTGAACATGTTAAAGGTTACGTAGGGCTTGGTGAGATAAGTATAATTATTGCCGTGGCATGTCCTCATAGATCAGAAGCATATGAGTTATCAAGATTTATTATTGAAGAAATAAAAAAAAGATCTCCGATTTGGAAAAAAGAACATTATAAAGATAGTGAAAGCGAGTGGTTAAAAGGAAATCCAATTCAAACTAATTAAAATCTTTTTTTAAATCAAAATCTTTAAAAATTTTCATGGAAGATACTTTAATAAAATTTGTCTCATTTTTAAGTCTTTTAACCATAAATTTAGCACCAAATTGACCTTTTATATTTTTAAATTTATTTATAAGCGAAATATCAAAACCAATTGGATTTCCAACTTTATTTTTATATTTTAAAACATGGACTAGTTTTTTTCTTTTTTTTATTGAATTATAAATTTTATTAATATCTGAAGATTTTATATATGGCATATCTGAGTGTACAATAATAAAACCTATCTCTTTTTTTTACTAATTTTTTTAAACCTGATTTTATAGACGTTGACATTCCATTTTTGTAATTTTTATTTAATATAAAACTTATTTTTTTATTTTTTTTTACTAATTTTTTTACTTTGTTTGATTGATATCCAAGTACAACAATAATTTTATCAACCTTACTTCTTACTAAAGCTTTAATAGAATGATTGATTAAATGTTTTTTGTTTAGAATTTTAATTAATTTATTTTCTCCTTTGAGTCTTTTTGACTCACCTGCTGCCAATAAAATTACTGAAACCATAATAAAAATTTTAATTAAAATATTTTTTTCATTATTTACTATAGGTTTCAGAAACTAATTGTGCAATAATTGATAATGCTATTTCTGGAGCGGATTTTCCTCCTAATTTTATACCGATGGGTCCGTGAATTGAATTAATTTGTTCATCATTAAATCCAGCATCCTTTAATCTAGTACATCTGTTTTCATGAGTTTTTTTACTTCCTAAAGCACCAATATAATAAAATTTATTTTTTAAAGCATGTTGAAGCGCTGGATCATCTATTTTTGGATCATGAGTAAGAGCAATTAATGCAGTATTTTCGTTTGTTTCTAAATCTTTAAATGCATCTTCCGGCCATTTATTTATTATTTTTATATCTGGAAACCTTTGTTCGGATGCAAAGTACCCTCTAGGATCAATTATTGATATTTCAAAATTTAAGCTTTTTGCAAAATCTACCAGGTATTGTGCAATATGAACTGCTCCAACTATAACAACTTTAATGGGTCTAATATATGTTTCGATAAAAATATCTGTATTTTCAATTACTCCATTTTTTTGTGATTTAAATTTATCTTCTATTTGATTTTTATAATTTTCAAATTTTTTACTTAATTTTTTACCGTGTTCAAATAATTCACTTTCACCAGTATTTAAATTTGTTATGATTGCAAATTCAATTTTTGATGCTTTTTTTTTTATTATTTCCTTAAGAAGACTTTTTTGCATCAATTCACCTGCTCTAGATATACTGCAATTTCACCGCCACAAGCTAGGCCTACTTCCCAAGCACTTTCATTTGAAACCTTAAATTCTATTTTTTTAAAAGGCTTATTATCTTTAATTAATCCTATACATTCTCTTACTACTGCAGATTCTACACATCCACCCGATACTGAACCAGAAAAAATCTCCCTTTTCGTTAACTATCATTCTACTTCCAACTTGTCTTGGTGAAGAACCCCACGTCTGTATGACTGTAGCGAGAACTACTTTTTGATTGGAATTTATCCAATCGTTAGCTTCTTCTAGAATTTTTTCATCAAATGAATTTTTCATTTGAAATTAAGTTAATACTCTTGGATTAAATTAGCAAGCTTCTACAGCTTTTTTTGCAAAAACTTTGATCATGTTTGCTCTATAATCTGCAGATGCATGTATATCTGAGTTCATACCTGAAGATGAAATTTGAACGCCATCTATAGCTGAAGAAGAAAAATTTTTTGATAATGTTGAAGATAAATTTTTATCATTATATACACAAGATTTTGCTCCAGTGATTGCAACATTTACTCCTGATTTACACTCTGCAACATATACTCCAACTATCGCATATCTTGATGCTGGGTTAGGATATTTTTGATAACTAGACTTTTTTGGAATTTCAAATTCAATTGCTTCAATAATTTCTCCAGATTTTAAAGCTGTTTCAAACATTCCTTTAAAAAAATTTCTCAGCCTCAATTTTTCTACTATTGGTGTGTATGACTGCGTTAAGAGCAATGCAAGCTGAAGGGTAATCTGCTGCAGGATCATTGTTTGCTACTGAACCACCTATTGTTCCTCTGTTTCTTACTTGCGGATCTCCAATTCCATCAGCTAGAGCAGCAAGAGAAGGAATTGCCTTTTTAATTTCTTTTGATTGAGCAACTTCTACATGTTTAGTTGTTGATCCTATCTTTACAGTTTTTCCACTTACTTTTATTCCCGAAAGACCTTTTATATTTTTTAAATTTATTAAATCTTTGTAAGAAGCTAAACCTAGTTTCATAGAAGGTAATGTTGTCATACCTCCTGCTAAAAAAGCAGAATTTGATGATGATAATTTTGAAGCTTCTTTTACATCTTTTGCTGAATGATAGTTAAATGTTTTCATAAAAGCCTCCCTATGCTGCTTTAGAATTAGTTTTTTTATTTTCTTTGCAAGCTTTCCAAACTTTTTCAGCAGTAGCGGGCATTGAAATTTCAGTTCCTATAGCATTCATAACTGCATTCATCACAGTTGGTGGAGCTGCAATAGCTCCTGCTTCCCCACATCCTTTAGTACCTAATGGATTTGATGTTGCAGGTGTACATGTAAATCCTAAATTAAACTCTGGAAAATTATCTGCGCGAGGCATCGTATAATCCATATATGAAGCAGTAACTAATTGACCAGATTTATCATAGTGACAATTTTCATATAGCGCTTGACCAATTCCTTGTACTAATCCTCCATGAACCTGTCCCTCTACTACTAATGGATTTATTATCGTTCCAAAATCATCAATTGCAGTATATTTAACTACCTCAGTTTCTCCAGTTTCAGGATCTACCTCAACTTCACAAATATGTGAGCCTGCTGGAAATGAAAAATTAGCTGGATCAAAAAATGAAGTTTCTTTAAGTCCTGGCTCTTCTCCTTCTGGAAGTGGTGATTTAACTTCACCATAAGTACCAGGCAAGTAACATGCAAATGCTACTTCTCCAATTGTTTTTTTCTTATTTGATTTTGCTACAACAAATTCACCATTACTAAATTCAACATCATCTTCGCTAGCTTCTAGCATTTTAGCTGCAACTCTTTTTCCCTTTGCAATAATTTTTTTCACATGCTTTTACAATTGCTGTACCCCCAACTGTTAAAGATCTTGAGCCATATGTTCCATATCCAAATGGACCTTTGTCAGTGTCACCATGGGATATCTCAATATTTTCCATTGGAACTCCTAGTTGGTCAGCTGCAATTTGAGCAAAAGTTGTATCATGACCTTGTCCGTGACTATGTGAACCTGTAAAAACAGTTACATTGCCCGTTGGATTAAATCTTACTTCTGCTGATTCCCATAATCCAATTCCACAACCTAACATCATCACTACAGGAGATGGTGCAATTCCACATGCTTCAAAATAAGTACAAACTCCTATTCCTCTTAACTTTCCTTTAGACTCTGACTCCCTTTTTCTTTTTTCAAATCCTTTGTAATCAGATGCTTCAACTGCTTTTTTTAATCCAGCTATATAATCACCTGAATCAACGGAGTGAACTAAAGTTTGTTGAAATGGAAATTGAGTTGGAAAGTTTTTCATTCTTATCTCTACTGGATCTATACCTAATTCTCTTGCAGCTTTATCTACAAGTGTTTCAATTGTGTATGTTGCTTCAGGTCTTCCTGCTCCTCTATAAGCATCAACTGGCGCAGTATTGGTATAAACAGCTTTTACATTGGTATAAGCTGCAGGCATTTTATAAACTCCAGTTGCACATGGCCCAAATAAATAGGTAGGTGTAACTGTTCCAAACACAGATGCGTAGGCGCCAAGATTTGCTACAGTCTCGTTTTTAAAGCCTAAAAAAGTTCCATCATTTTTAACTGCTAACTCTGCATGCGTTACATGATCTCTTCCGTGGCAATCTGATAGAAATGACTCTGTTCTATCCGCAACCCATTTTACTGGTCTTTCGATTTTTTTTTGCTGCCCAACTACAAACAACTTCTTCTGCATATGGATAAATTTTTGATCCAAATCCTCCTCCAACATCTGGAGCAATAACTCTTAATTTATTTTCAGGTGCAACCCCATTGAATGCTGAAATAATAATTCTAGCTAAATGTGGATTTTGACTAGTTGTATATAATGTTATTTCTTCAGTTGAGGGATTGTAATCAGCATTAGCAGCTCTTGGTTCCATAGCGTTTGGAACTAATCTGTTATTGATTAAATCAATTTTAATAACTTTATCTGCTTTATCAAAAGCTTCTTTAACCTTTGCTCTATCCCCAAGTAACCAATCAAAACATAAATTTTTTGGAATATCTTTATAAATTTGATCAGATTTCATTGCATCTGATGTATCTACAACTGCTTTTAAAACTTTATAATCTACTTTAACAAGATCCGCTGCGTTTCTCGCTTCATCTAAACTTTCAGCAATAACTACAGCAACATGGTCTCCTACATAATTTACTGTTTCGCTTGCTAGAGGTGGGTGTGGTGGCACTTTCATATCTGAACCATCTTCACTCTTTATTCTCCAACCAGCAATCAAACCTCCAATTTTATCATCGACAATATCTTTTCCTGTAAGCACTGAAACCACGCCTGGTGCCTTAATGGCTTTAGAAAAGTCTACTTTCTTAATTTCAGCTCTCGCATGTGGAGATCTAATAAAATATGCATATGTTTGGTGTGCAAACGTAACATCTGCTGTATATTTACCTCTTCCTGTTAAAAGTTTTTTGTCTTCTTTTCTTTCAACTCTCGAACCAACCAAACTTGCCATTTTAACCTCCTTTTAAAAAAACTACATTTTCGTCGCTGCTTCTTTAACTGCAGCAACTATATTTTGATATCCTGTACATCTGCATATATTTCCTTCCAGCCAATCTCTAATTTCTTTATCGGATGGATTACTATTATGCTCTAATAAATCTATTGCACTCATTACCATTCCAGGAGTACAAAAACCACATTGTAATCCGTGGAGTTTTTTGAAAGCTTCTTGCATTGGATGCATTTTACCATTTTTAACTAAACCTTCGATTGTTTTAACCTTTGAGCCATTTAAATCTGCCGCTAATGCAGTACAACTTTTTATAGACTTACCATCTACATGAACTACACACGCTCCACATTGACTAGTGTCACACCCTACATGCGTTCCTGTTAAATTTAAATGCTCTCTTAAAAATGTTGAAAGTAAAGTATGTTCTGGTACTTCTTTTTGAATTTTTTTTCCGTTTACTTCAAGTCCCACCTTAATCATAAACTGTCCCACTAAGTTATGTAATTAATATGTTACATTTTTCTCTTTTAGTACTCAAGTTAAAATGTATTTTTCTAGTATAAAGTGAATTAAATAAAATAATAAGCAATACCAAGCAATATTATCCCTGAAATAATGTAAATAAAGTTTTTTTTATTAGAAAAAAAATATTTTTAGATTTTTTGTTTATTGTCCTCTATCAAAGGTTGATCTGATGTTTCACGTGGAATATTTTTTTCAGTAATTAAATCTGAAAATTTTCCAAAAAAAAATATCTGCCATTTTTTTTGCAGTCATATCAATTAATCTAGAGCCTACCTGAGCTATCTTTCCTCCAACGTTTGCTTCTACTGTATAAATTAATTTTGTACCATCATTGGAACTTTCAAGCCTTACTTCAGCTTCTCCAGAAGCAAAACCTACAGGGGAATTTCCTGATCCTGTAATTGTGTAACTGTCTGGTGCATTAATATTTTTTAATTCAATAGTTCCCGAAAAACTTGCATTAAAAGGACCTATTTTATTAGTGGCTGTTGCACTAAATTCTGTGTCTGACTCTTTTGTAAATTCCTCACATCCAGGTATAGATTTTTTAAGAATTTCTGGGTCATTTAAAGCTTCCCAAACTTTTTGTTTTTCTAAATTAATTTGATAGGATCCTGATAATTTCATAAAAATTAAATTTTAACATAAATGAATATGGATGATAATACAAAAAAAGAATTACAGTCAGCGGCATTTGAAAGATTAATTAACCATTTAAGAGAAAGAAAAGATGTTCAAAATATCGATCTGATGAACCTTGCTGGTTTTTTGCAGGAACTGTCTATCTAAATGGTATAGAGAAGAAGGATCAAAGAAAGGTATAGAAATTTCTGATCCAGATGCAAGAGAGCATGTTTATGGAATGCCTTACTCTGAATGGAAAGAAAAATATCAAAAATAAATATTTTTCTTTAAATGATCAAATTTTTTCCAATAATATTTGTTATTCTTTGGTCATCTGCATTTATAACAACAAAGCCAATAACTGACTATAGTGATCCATTTTCAGCTTTAGCATTTAGATTTTTAATAGTTGCTCTAGGATTTTTAATTTACAGTATTTACAAAAGAGAAAAGATCTTAATTAAAAAAAAATTCGCTCTTGAAGCTTTAACTTCAGGTATCCTTTTTCATGGTATCTACCTTGGAGGTGTTTTTTTTTCAGTATCAAAAGGATTACCCACAGGTATTGTAGCTTTAATTGTGACTCTTCAACCTATTTTAACAAATATTTTAGCATCTCCTTTATTAAATGAAAAAATAACTTCTAAACAATGGATTGGTGTTATACTTGGATTTTCCGGAGCATTTTTAGTTTTAGGTTTTGATGTTGGAACGGATTTGACTAAAATTGGTGTAATAAGTGCTTTTGTTGCACTTATTTCTGTTACATCTGCAACTATTTGGCAAAAAAAATTAAGCAATAACTTGCCGCTGAGTATAAGCAACATGTACCAAGCAATTGGTGGATGTTTATTTAATATATTATTAATTTTTACTATTGGAAATCTTTATATTGATTTTTCACTAACCTTTATGATTGCAATGGGTCACCAAATTATTTTAATCTCATTTGGTGCTTTTACAATTTTAATGTTTATGATTAAAAGAAATTCTGCAAGCAAAACTGTAACTCTTTTTTTTTTAGTGCCACCTACAACAGCGCTAATGGCTTTTGTTTTTCTTAATGAAAAATTAAATAGCTATGATCTTTTAGGATTTTTTATTGCAAGTGTTGGTGTATATATTGCTACAAAAACCAAGTGATTATTTTTCTTTTAATCTAGGAAATAATTCTACAAAATTACAGGGTTTATGATTTATATTTAATTGATGTTTTAATATTTTATCCCAAGCATCAGTAACTCCTCCTGAAGATCCGGGAAGAGCAAATATGTATTTTCCATTAGCTAATACTGCACAAGCTCTGGATTGAATAGAAGATGTACCAACTGTTTTTAAACTTATTGTTCTAAAAATCTCTCCAAATCCAGGTATATGTTTGTCGGCGACTTCATCTAACGCTTCTGGTGTAATATCCCTTCCTGTTAAACCAGTTCCTCCAGTTGTAATTATTACATCAATTTTTTTTTTCTTAATCCATTCTTTAAGAATTTTTTTAATTGCTATTTTGCTATCTTTGCAGATTTTTCTATCTATAAGATTATGATTAGCTTTTTTAATTTTTTTAACAAGTATTCCTCCTGATTTGTCATTATCAAAAGTTCTTGTGTCTGTTACTGTAAGAAGTGCTATATTAACTTTCATAAAATTCTTATGATTATATTATCAATTTTATTTTTTGTAACTGCAATATTATACTCAAGTGTAGGTTTTGGTGGTGGATCAACTTATCTAGCTTTATTATTAATATGGGAAATACCTTATTATATTTTTCCTGTAATTGCGTTGGTATGCAATATTTTTGTAGTCTCAGGAAATAGTTTTAACTATATAAAAGCAGGATATTTTAATTCTAAGCTATTATATCCTTATTTAATTGGATCTATACCTTTTGCTTTTATTGGTGGCTCTTTACCCATCGAGAAAAATATATTCGAAATATTATTATTTATAGTTTTATTATTTGCGGGTTTGATGCTTTTATTTAATTTTAAATCTTATGATAACGAAGATAAAACTTATAAAAATATACCTTATTTTTTCTCAATTTTGATTGGATGTTTTTTAGGTTTTGTTTCAGGTGTTGTTGGAATCGGAGGAGGAATTTTTTTAAGTCCTATACTTTTCTTATTAAAAGCAGGCAAAGCCAATCATATTGTAACCACTGCATCTTTATTTATTTTGATAAATTCAATTTTTGGAGTAGCTGGGCAATTAACGAAAAGTGTAGTGTTTAGCGATATTTCAAATTATTGGTATTTATTTTTAGCTGTAATTATTGGTGGCCAAATAGGAAATTTTTTAAACCTAAAAATATTTCCTGCTAGAATTTTAGCCTTAGTTACATCTTTATTGGTAATATTTGTTGCTTTAAGAATGGGAGTAAAACTATTTATTTAATATGGATTTAAATTTTTTTAAAAAAATAAGAATTTTAGATTCTGGCATGGGTCAGGAACTTCTTGCTAGAGGTCTTATTACCAAAGGAACACTTTGGTCAGCTACTTCTTTAATAAATGAAACCTATAATCAATTAGTAGTTGATACACATTTAGCATCTATTGATGCTGGAGCTGAAGTAATTTTAACAAATACTTTCACTACAAGGAGAGTAAGAATGGAACAAAATCAGGTAATTGATAAATTTACCTTTGCAAACCAAAGAGCTTGTGAACTTGCAATCAAAGCAAAAAATACTTCAAAGAAGAATATATTAATAGCTGGAAGCCTTCCTGCGCAAAATGATACGTATCAGACAGATAAAAGAGAAAGAAATATAATCGAGAAAGATTTTCATGATCAAGCAAAAATAATTAATCCGTATGTTGATTTTTTTTATTTAGATGTAATCTCAAGTGGAAGAGAAGTTGAAATTGCATTAAGTGTATTAGAAAAATTTAATAAACCTGTTTTAGTAGGTCTGCATATAAAAAAAAATAATAAATTAGACTCTGGAGAAACTATTTCAGAAGTAGTTAATAAATACAAAAATAACAAATGGTTAGGTGTTATCGCTGCATGTGTTTCGCTAGAAATTATAGAGTCAACATCTCAAGAATTTAGAAAATTAAATTTACCATTCGGCTTTAAAGCAAATTTATGGGGCGTTGAAGAACCTTTGCCAGTTCATAGGTTTAATAATGCTGAATTTAATGAAATTGGAAAGAATCCAAATATTGCACTTGGAAAAAGAGAAGATATAAACGGTAAAATTTTTTGTAACTTTGCTAAAAAAATTATAAATTCTGGAGCAACAATATTGGGTGGTTGCTGCGAAACAAACTATTTACATATAAAAGAAATTTCTAAATTGAAGTAATTTTTTTTGTATTTGATTTTTTTACTAAATAAATCCCTATTATAACAGCTACTACAGCTATCAAAACTTTTGGAGTAATTAATTCTTTTAAAAATATATATCCTAGAATTATTCCAAATATAGGAATTAAATAAGCTACTTGCGCTTGAAAAACCAAACCATTGTTTATGAGTATCTTAAATCTTAATAACCATGCTAAACCGGTGGCAAAAATTCCAAGATAAATAACTGATATTGTAGAATTTAAACTTGGATTTAAATTCCAGGGTTGCTCAGTATAAGCTGTAATTGGAATTAAAAAAATAGTTGCCCAAATCAGTATAGAAGCAGTAACATTTTCATTTTTTTTATTACTAATTTTAATTGTTAAAAGACCACCTATTACATAAAAAGTAGAACCTATTAAAATTAAAATAGCAGACAAAAAATTACTCTCATTAATTAAAATATTATCAGAAAATAAAAATACTATTCCAGAAAAACCTACAAGTACTCCAATAACTTTAGTTAAATTAATTTTTTCATTTTCAGTAAATATATGTGCTAATACCGTGGCGCTTAAAGGAGTGCTAGCCATCAAAATTGCAGCTAGATTACTTTGTACTGATTGAACTCCATAGGCAATAAGAAAAAATGGAATTACCAAATTAATTAATCCAATTGCTGCAAACCAATACCAATCTTTTGAAAATGCTTCTATTTTTATTTTTTTATATAAACATAAAAGAACTACAGGAATTGAGCCAAATAAAATTCTCAAAAAAGCAATTGTGACTGGTCCATAAGAGTAAGTTGCTATTTTAATGTTAAAAAAAGCAGAAGCCCAAATTAATGCTAAAACAGTAAGTAAAACATAATCTATAAATTTAGGTTCTCTCATTAAACAATATCCTCTTCTACTCCCTCAGTAATTTTAATTAAATTTTTATAGGTAATTTTGAAAATTGAATTAGGGTGACCGGCCGCAGCATAAACATTTTCAAACCTTGATAATGATTTATCTATAAATACTCTTGATTTTTTTTAGATGTGCAATAGGAGATACTCCACCTATTGAAAAACCAGTTTGGTCTTTTACCTGATCTGCGTTTGCCATTGATACATCTTTTTTTACCTATCATTTTTTTTACTTTATTTAACGAACATCTTTTATCACCAGAAACTAAACATAAAACAAAATCATCGTCTGTTCTTAATAATAAACTTTTTACAATTGCTCCAACTTCACAGTTTAAAGATGAGGCGGCATCAGTTGCTGTTCTTGCTGAACTATCTAATACTCTAACTTCTAAAGATTTGTCAAAATCCTTCAAAGATTTTACGACTCTTTTTACCGATTCTTTTTCAATCAATTTTTCCATTCAACCAATAATTGTAATAAATTGTGAATTGATAAATCCATATTAATAACCATTTATATATGTAAGAAATGCATAGGTGATATCTTAATAATAAACAATATTAATCTACATTTTTTTGATATTAAACACTAACTAAAATTTAAAAATGAGCTCAAGCAAAGTATTAAAAACAATAAAAGAAAAGGAAATCGAATTTGTTGATCTTCGATTTACTGATCCAAGAGGCAAACTTCAACATTTAACTATGGATGCAACTGCGGTTGATGAAAATATGTTAAATGAGGGTGTTTTTTTTTGATGGATCATCTATTTCTGGTTGGAAAGCGATAAATGAATCTGACATGATTTTAAAACCAGATCTATCCAGAAAAATTGTAGATCCTTTTACCTCTCACAATACCTTAATTTTGTTTTGTGATATTTTAGATGCTATAAAAAAAGATCCATATGAAAGAGATCCTAGAGGGATTGCTAAAAAAGCTGAAAGTTATTTAAAATCATCTGGTATTGGTGACAAAGCTTACTTTGGCCCAGAACCAGAATTTTTTGTTTTCGATGATGTTAGAATTAAAAATGAGATGAATGAAACTGGTTTTAAAATAGATAGTTCAGAAGGTCCTTATAACTCAGGAAGAAAATATGAAAATGGTAACATGGGACATAGACCTGGAATTAAAGGTGGATATTTCCCTGTTCCTCCTGTTGATAGCGCTCAAGATATAAGAGGAGAATACTTAAAAGGTTTAAGAGATGTTGGTATAACTGTTGAAAAGCACCATCATGAAGTAGCACCAAGTCAACACGAGTTAGGAATGTTATTTAACACCCTAGTAACTCAGGCAGACAACGTACAACTATATAAATATGTAGTTCAAATGGTTTCGCATTCATTTGGAAAAACAGCAACCTTTATGCCAAAACCAGTAAAAGGTGATAATGGATCCGGTATGCATATCCATCAATCAATTTGGAAAGGAAGTACTCCTTTATTTTCAGGTGATAAATATTCAGGATTATCTCAAACTGCTCTTTACTATATTGGAGGTATATTAAAACATGCTAAAGCCATAAATGCATTTTCTAATGCTACTACAAATAGTTATAAAAGGTTAATTCCAGGATTTGAAGCTCCAGTCCTATTGGCTTACTCAGCAAGAAATCGATCAGCATCATGTAGAATCCCTATTACATTAAGTAAAAAAGGTGCAAGATGTGAAATTAGATTTCCAGATGCTGCCGGAAACCCATATTTAACATTTGCAGCAATGTTAATGGCTGGTTTAGATGGTATAAAAAATAAAATAAATCCAGGAAAATCATTTGATAAAGATTTGTATACTTTATCAGAGGAAGAAATTGAGAATATTCCAACTGTTTGTGGATCATTAAGAGAAGCAATGGAAAGTTTGGATAGAGACAGAAAATTCCTTAAACAAGGAGACGTTTTTACAGATGATCAGATCGACGCTTACATTGCATTAAAATTCGAGGAAATTTATAATTTGGAACATACGCCACATCCAATTGAATTTGACATGTATTACAGTTCCTAACTACTGAAATTATTTTTTATTTTTGATTAATCTGCTATCTGCTATCTTTGTTTTATTCACACCTTCTTTTATAGTGTATTCTAAAGTTCCATTTGCTCCAGCATTAACTGCTTTTCGTTGAACTCTAAAAAGAGACTTTTCTTTTGAATTTTGAGCTAATTTTTCTGAGTTAGATT
>CACFKJ010000010.1 GCA_902566805.1 uncultured Pelagibacteraceae bacterium | reverse complement strand
CTATTTCCAAACCTTCCACTCTTTCAGATGCAGCACCTTTTGCTGTTAAAAGTATAACTGGTGTTTTTAATTTATTTTTATTTTCTTTTATAAATTCTAAACCACTTTTTCCCGGCATCATTATATCCAAAACAATAAGATCGAATTTAATTATATCTATTTTTTGAGCAGCATCTTCTGCACTTTTTGCGGTTGTTACAAGAAAATTATTTTGATTTAAATATTGTTTTACTAAACTTCTAATCTCATTATCATCATCTACAACCAAAATATGATTAATAAATTTATTCATTAATTATTTTTTTTAAGACATTATTAAAGTTTAGTACTTCTTTGGAATTTGAGTTTATCAATGCCTTATATATCCTTTTTTTTTGTGTTGAGAAAATTTCATCAAATAGTTTTAATCCTTTTTCATTAAGATAAACATGTTTTACTCTAGTATCAATTTGGTCTTTTTTAAAAATAATAATCTGTAGCTTAATTAAATCTTTGATAACTCTATTTAAACTTTGTTTGGTTATTTTTAACTTTTTTAATAATTCTGATATTGTAATTCCCTCATATTGAGCAATAAGGTGTATTACCTTATGATGCGCAATACCTATTGAATATTTATCAAGTATTTTTTTCGAATCTGAAAAAGTCTCTCTATAACTAACAAATATCTTTTCAATAAGTTGTTTGAGCTGCTCATCTTTTAAATATAGAAGTTCTTTCATAATGGTAAGTTATATTGACATATTATATATACAAAGATATTTTTTTGGAAAAAAAAAATCTAATGATACCTTTTGATAAAAGAGACGGAAAAATTTGGTACAATAATGAACTTATTGAGTGGCAAGATGTTAAATTGCATGTATTAAGTCATGGACTCCATTATGCTAGCTGTGTATTTGAAGGCTTAAGAGTTTATGATGGTGAAATATTCAAATTAGAAGAACATACGGATAGACTTTTTCATTCTGCAAAAAGAATGGATGTAACAATTCCATATTCTAAAGATGAAATAAATATAGCAATAAAAAAAACAGTTTCAGTACAAAAAGTTCAAAATGGATATATTAGACCTTTTGCCTGGAGAGGAAGTGAAATGATGGCTGTATCTGCTCAACAAACTAAAATACATGTAGCAATAGCAGCTTGGGATTGGGGTACATACTTTGATCCTAAATTAAAAACTGAAGGAATTAAATTAAATATCTCAAAATGGAGAAGGCCAGCTCCAAACACTATACCTTGGGATACTAAAGCTTCAGGATTATATATGATCTGCACTCTTTCAAAGCACGAAGCTGAGAAACAAGGTTATACAGATTCCTTAATGCTAGATCATGAAGAAAATATTGCTGAGGCGACAGGAGCAAATATTTTTTTCAAATGCAAAAATGGAGAATTACATACACCAATTCCAGATAGTTTTTTAGACGGGATAACTAGAAGAACCGTAATTGAAATTGCAAGATCTAAAAATATTAAAGTTAATGAGAGAAAAATTTCTCCAAATGAACTTTCTGATTTTGTTGGTTGCTTTTTAACAGGTACTGCTGCCGAGGTTACTCCTATTTCAAAAATTGCAGAAAATAGTTATAAAGTTTGCAATACAATTTTAGATTTATCCTCTAGCTATGAAAAATTAGTTAGAAAGAAAAAAGCGGCTTAACTTTTTTCATCTTCTGAAATTGCGTGATCTATTCCCTTTCTTAAATAATCATAGCCAGTATACAAAGTTAGAAAAGCAGAGAACCATAATAATATTATACCAATTGTTTGAGCATTATAGTCTTGAAAATTAATTATTTTATTTCCTGTTTCGCCTGTTAAAAGAATAGCAATAGAAAACATCTGTAAAAAAGTTTTAAGTTTTGCTAAATTTGAAACAGGCATTTTAATTTTTCCTTTTGCAAGAAATTCTCTTAAACCAGAAATAAGTATTTCTCTAGTCAAAATAATTATTGCAGCAATTACTTCATAATTTTTAATTGTTTGATCCATGACAAGTAATATTAATGCTGCAGCAACTATTATTTTATCAGCAATAGGATCAAGTAATTCTCCAAGTTTTGATTCTTCTTTATACATTCTAGCAAGAAGCCCATCTAAAAAATCAGTGAAAGAAGCAATAAGAAATAAAACTAAAGGAATTATATCTCCATAAAAACCTGGCAAATAGTAAGCAACTACAAAAAAAGGTACAATAATAATTCTACCTATAGTCAGATAATTTGGAATTTTTATATTCATTCGTGGAAATAATTATATATTTTTTTGGCTACTTTTTCTTCAACTCCATCTACAGATTTTATCTCATCTAGACTCGCTGATTCCACAGCCCTTGCAGATCCGAAATGGTTTAATAATGCTCTTTTTCTAATTGAACCAATACCTTCAATCTGGTCCAATAACGATCTACTTAAACCTTTTTTCCTTTTTGCTCTATGAGCACTTATTGCAAATCTATGAGATTCGTCTCTTAATCTTTGCAAAAAGAATAATGTTGGATCATTTTTTAAAAATTTGAACTCTTTTCCGTTGTGAAAAAAAGTCTCGTTACCACTGTTTCTAAACTTTCCTTTCGCAATAGCAATAATTGGAACGTCGTGAAGGCCTAGCTCATTCATTGTTTCTCTTGCTACTGAATATTGTCCTTTTCCTCCATCTATTAAAACAAGATCAGGAATGGTTAGAAAGTTATCTTTTTCTTGTACTGCTCGTTTAAATCTTCTATTCAGGACTTCTTTCATCATTCCATAGTCATCTTGTTCGTTTTTTTTAATTTTAATGTTAAATTTTCTATATCTTTTTTTAATAAAACCTTCCTCCCCGTACGTAATGAGTGCTCCAACACTATTAGTGCCCTGAATATGACTGTTATCGTAAACTTCTACTAAATTAATATTAGTTTCTAAGTCAAACTTTTTAGATACCGATTCAAAAAGATCTTTATTATTTTGGCTCTCATAAAGTTTTCTGTTTAAACTATCTTTTGCATTTTTTATTGCTTGGTTAATTACTTTTAATTTAGATCCCTTTTTTGCAACGGTAATATTAATTTGCTTATTTTCCTTTTTAGATAAAGTTTTTTCAATTAATATTTTTTCATTAATTTCTTCAGATAAAATTATTGAAGATGGTACACTTTTATTTTCATAAAACTGGGATATAAATGAATTTAAAATATCTTTTAGTTTTTCATCAGGATCATGTTTTGGAAAAAAAGCCTGGTTACCCCAATTTTGTTTTGATCTATAAAAAAATACTTGAACGCAAGTTTTGCCCGACTCTTTGTATCCAGCTATTACATCAGCTTCTACTAAGTTAGCTTCGTTTATTCTTTGTGATGATTGAATTATATTTAAAGATTTTATTCTATCTCTTAGAATAGCAGCTTTTTCAAAATCAAGTTCTTCACTTGCTTTTTCCATTTGATAAGAAAGATTTTTTTGAATTTTTCTTGATTTACCCGATACAAACTCAATTGCAGAGTCTACAGTTTGTTTATATTCACTTTCCTTAATATAACCAACACATGGGCCCGAGCATCTTTTGATTTGATATAAAATACATGGTCTTTCTCTATTCTGAAAAACATTGTCATCACACACTCTTAGTTGAAATATTTTTTGTATCATTTTAATTGTCCAGTTAGCTGATCCAGCTGACGCAAATGGACCAAAGTAAAACCCTTCTTTACTTTTTTTTCCTCTATGTCTTTTTATTTGTGGCCAATGATCTTTGTTTCCTATAAAAATAAATGGAAAAGATTTATCATCTCTCAATAAAATATTGAATTTAGGTTTATACTTCTTTATTAAGTTTGCCTCTAAAAGTAACGCTTCACTTTCGTTTGATGTGGTAGTTATCTCTAACTTTTTAGTTTGAGATAACATTCTTTCTGTTCTTATAATATGATTTTTTTCTGCCACATAACTTTTAAGTCTGTTTAATAAATTTTTAGCTTTACCTACATACAAAATTTCGTTGTTTGATTTAAGCATCCTATAAACACCTGGTAGCTTAGGTATTAGGGGAAGTTCTTTTTTTATTATCTCTTTACCTTGCTCGGGACTTATCATGACTTCTTTTTTTAGAAATTTGTATACCAACTGATGAACAATCTTTCATAATTTCTAATTTTTCAATTTGAAGAGATATTTTATCAATTCTTTTATCTTTAAATAGTTCATCAAAAACATCCTCTGCTAATGTTTCAAGAAAATTATAGTGCTTATTTTTAACTAATTTTTTAATTAGCTTTACTATTTTTGAGTAGTTTACTATTGATTTAAGGTCTTTATCGTTAGAAGGTTTTTTATCTACGTAATCTATTTCAAGTGAAAACTTAACTTTTTGAGGCTTTTCTTTTTCAAAGTCGTAATATCCAAGTTTAAGATCTAATAATAAATTTTTAATTAAAACTTTTTTTTCGTAATTAAATAAGATCTTATTTTTATTTATCTTAACTACTTTAAGGTTATTTTTTTTCATTCTTTTCCTCCCATTATATCAGGGGTTTGCCAGTTCAAACTTTGACCACTATCAACAGAAATTACTTGCCCTGTAATAGATCTATTTTTTATAAAGAAGTCAACCGCATTACATATTTGTTCAACGTCTACTTGTCTTTTAAGAGGTGTTGCCAAGTATTGTTTTTTGAAGTGTTTTTCAGATTGTCTTTTATTTTTTAAAGTAGGTCCTGGAGCTATGCCATTTACTCTTATATTCGGAGCCAGGCTCATAGCACTTGTTTTGGTAAGTGTATAAAGGCCGGTCTTGCTTATTGTGTATGAAAAAAAGTAGGGAGTTAGTTTAAAAACTCTTTGATCAATAATATTAATTATATTGTTATTTTTTCCTCTTATATTTTTAGCAAATGCTTTTGATAAAAGTGCTGGCGTTCGTAAATTTGTTCTTAAATGACGCCCCCAACTATTAGTGGTAAAATTTTCAAGCTTATCGTTTTCAAATAATGAAGCGTTATTTATTAAGCAATCAAAGTATTTTAATTTAGATTTTGCAAATTTTATTATCTTATTCACATCTGTCTCTTTGCTTAGGTCACCTTTAACTAAATAAATTTTGGTTCCATTTTTTGATAACTTTTTTTTAAGCTTTTCGGCATTTGATTTGGATTTATTAAAATGAATTATAATTTCTTTTCCTGGACCAGATAATTTTTCTGCAACTGCGGCTCCAATTCTTGTTGCACCACCTGTGATTATTATTTTATTTGCTTCCATTTTTTCTTACCTTTTTGAGCTCTAGTTCCTGGCATACCCATAGTTGATCTTCCTTTTGGATAAATTTTATTATTAAGGCTGTACTGCTTTACCTTAGGATTGAGTGTAATCTCTAATTCTGTACTTTCAAGTTTTCTTATTTCATCCCTAATTTTGGCTGCTTCCTCAAATTCCAGATTTGTTGCAGCTTCTTTCATGTTTTTATTTAAAGCTTTTAAATGTTTTTTTAAGTTTCCACCTATATTTGCGCCCGTTCCTATTTTCACATAATCTTTTTCATAAACACTCTCTAATACATCAGTTATTTCCTTTTTAATTGTAGAGGCACTTATTTTATTTTTTTTGTTATACTCTAATTGAATAGTTCTTCTCCTGTTTGTTTCTTTAATTGCATTTTTTATGCTTTTTGTTTCTTTATCTGCATACAAAATCACTTTACCGTCTAAATTTCTTGCCGCTCTTCCAATTGTTTGTATCAGTGAAGTTTCTGATCTTAAAAATCCTTCTTTATCAGCATCTAATATTCCAACTAACGCACATTCTGGAATATCGAGACCTTCTCTTAAAAGATTTATTCCAACTAAAACATCGAATACTCCCAATCTTAAATCTCTCATAATCTCTATTCTTTCAAGGGTATCTATATCAGAATGTAAGTATCTAACTTTAATTCCATTTTCGTGAAGGTATTCAGTTAAATCTTCAGCCATTTTTTTTGTAAGAGTTGTAACAAGGACTCGATGATTTTTTTCTATAGTTTTTTTACACTCATGCATTAAATCATCGACTTGATTTTTTGCAGGTTTAATTTCAACCGGAGGATCAATTAAACCAGTTGGTCTAATTACTTGGTCTATAAATTTACCTTTTGTTTGTTCTAGCTCCCAAGGACCAGGTGTTGCAGAAACAAATATTGTTTGTGTTCTCATCATATCCCACTCTTCAAATTTTAAAGGTCTATTGTCCATGCACGATGGAAGTCTAAATCCATATTCTGCTAGTGTACTTTTTCTAGACCTATCTCCTTTAAACATTCCATTTAACTGAGGTACAGTAACGTGGCATTCGTCTACAAACACTAAAGTATTATCTGGAAAATATTCAAATAATGTTGGTGGAGGTTCCCCTGGTTTTCTTCCAGATAGAAATCTTGAATAGTTTTCAATTCCAGCACAAGATCCTGTTGCCTCGATCATTTCTAAATCAAATTTAGTTCTTTCTTCTAACCTTTGTGCTTCAAGTAATTTATTTTCAGTTTTGTGTTTTTTTAAAGTAATTTCTAATTCTTTTTTTATATTAATTATTGCTTGTTCAACTGTTGGTTTTGGAGTTATGTAATGACTATTTGCATAGACTTTAATCAAGTTTAATTCTCTTACTTGATCTCCAGTTAGTGGATCAAATTCTTCAATTTTTTCTAATTTATCTCCAAATAAACTTAATCTCCACGCTCTATCTTCTAAATGTGAAGGAAAAATTTCAAGATATTCTCCTCTAGCTCTAAAAGTTCCTCTATAAAAATTTTGATCATTTCTTTTATACTGAAGTGCTATTAAAGATTTAATTATTTGTTCTCTATTATAATCATAATTTTTTTGAAGCGTTAAAGTCATTTTGCTGTATGCTTCAACCGAGCCAAGACCATAAATACAAGATACGCTGGCAACAATTAATACGTCGTCTCTTTCTAAAAGAGACCTTGTTGCCGAGTGTCTCATTCTATCTATCTGTTCATTAATTGATGCTTCTTTTTCTATGTAAGTATCTGATCTTGGAACATAAGCTTCAGGGGTATAATAATCATAATAAGAAACAAAATATTCAACTGCATTCTCTGGAAAAAATGTTTTCATCTCACCATAAAGCTGTGCTGCTAAAGTTTTATTGGGTGCCAAAATTAATGCAGGTCTATTTGTTTCTTCTATAACTTTAGCCATTGTGAAAGTTTTTCCTGATCCAGTCACCCCAAGAAGCACCTGGTTAAATTCACCTTTATTGGCGCTTTTAACTAATTTTTTGATTGCTTCTGGTTGATCTCCAGCTGGCTTAAAATCTGATTTTATTTTAAACTTTTTACCACCCTCAAGTTTTCCACTTATTTCTGGGTTTTTGCTTTGTATATCAGTAATTAAATCTTGATAAGTATTTTGCATATATTAAACAAAGTAATAAAATATAAATATATTTCAATGAGCATAATATCTAACAGTTTAAAGAGAATAAAACCCTCTCCCACAATAGCAGTTACTCAAAAAGCTAGAGAATTAAGAGCTGCTGGGAAAGATGTCATAGGACTTGGTGCGGGTGAACCCGATTTTGATACACCAGATAACATTAAGGATGCAGCTATTAAAGCTATTAAAGGTGGAGATACAAAATATACAGCCGTTGACGGAACTCCAGAATTAAAAAAGGCAATTATAAGTAAATTTAAGAGAGAAAATAAATTAGATTACACAACTGATCAAATAACAGTTGGAACTGGTGGAAAACAAGTTCTCTATAACGCATTTATGGCGACTTTAAATAAAGGTGATGAAGTAATAATTCCAGCGCCTTATTGGGTTTCATATCCAGACATGGTTTTGCTTGCAGGAGGAAAACCAAAAATAGTTAAATGTGAAGAAAAAGATAGTTTTAAATTAACTCCTAAAAAACTTCAGAAAGCTATTTCAAAAAAAACTAAATGGTTAATTTTAAATTCACCTTCAAATCCAACAGGAGCAGGCTACACAAAAAATGAAATTGAAAGTTTAGCAAAAATATTGATAAAAAATAAAAAAATTCATATTTTAAGTGATGATATTTATGAGCATATTAAATATGATAATTTTGACTTTTTCACAATTGCTCAAGTTTCTAAATTAAAAGATAGAACATTAACAATGAACGGTGTTAGTAAATCATATGCAATGACTGGTTGGAGAATAGGTTATGCAGCAGGCCCAAAAGATATAATTAAAGCAATTGGAAAAATTCAATCTCAATCAACTTCAAATCCTTCTTCAGTTAGTCAAGCTGCTGCCGTTGAAGCTTTAAATGGTTCTCAAGATTTCATTAAAGAAAGATCAGATGCATTTAAAGAAAGAAGAAATTTTGTAGTTAAAAGCTTAAATAATATTAAAGGAATTAATTGTTTAACTCCTAACGGCGCATTTTATGTATTTCCAAGTTGTAAACAGCTATTAGGAAAAAAAACAAAATTAAAATCAGATTCTGAATTTGTTGAAAAACTCTTGGAGAAAGCAAACGTTGCAGTTGTTCAAGGTTCAGCTTTTGGTTTGCCAGGTCATTTTAGAATTTCTTACGCTACCTCGATGCAAAAATTAAAAGTAGCAATTGAGAGAATAAAAGTGTTTTGTGAAAATTTAAACTAGACCAAGTCTTACTACTGATTTAGCATTTTCAGTTATACAACCTTTTGCAGTTTTAAATTTTAAGCCTAATAATTCTTCAGCATATGTTGTGTCAGTTTGCATTAAAATTCCAAGGTCTGGAATCATAGTTTTAGCACTTGAGTCTAAATAACTTATTAACTTAACCATAAAATTTGGCAGTTCTTTTGTAGGAAGTTTTTTTGCATACTCAGGCATCGCTTCAGCCATCAATTGAGATAATTCAACTAATTTTTTTACTTCTTTACCAACAATCAACCTTCTTCCTCCAACTTTATTATTTCCAATGCAGGCAACATGTGATTTTGCTACATCTTTGACATCAGAAATTAAAACTGCAAATTTAGGCGCTCCTGGAAATTTACCTTTCATAAATTGTCTTACGTATTCAATTGAAGTACCACCTTTTTTATCTAATGCATCACCAAATACTCCACCAGGATTAATTGTTGTTAATTTATTTTTTAGTCCTTTGCTTTCCATGAAATCCCAAGCAGCTCTTTCAGCTTTTGTTTTTGATAAAAAGTAATCACCAACACCCTCAACCCAGTTAACATCTGTCCAATCATTTTCTCCAAATGAATAAGGATTACTTCTATTAGGTTTTCTAAACATCGCCACGATAGAGGATGTTACAATTATTTGTTCTGAATCAGCATTCAAACCAGCATTTAAAACTCTTAAAGTTCCATCTACCGCAACTGGCAATAAACTATCTCTATTATTTGAAACTTTCATAGGAAAAGGAGAAGCAACATGCATTATATACTTACATCCTTTTACTGCTTCATTCCATCCATCATCTTTTAAAAGATCCAATTCAACGAATGATAATTTATCTATCGAAGCATATTTACTTAAAGTTTCTTTTGTTTGCTCAATTAAATTTTTGTTTCTAACAGTTCCTAAAACTTCATAGCCTGAATTTAATAATTCTATTGCAGTATGTTTGGCTATCCACCCGCTAATTCCTGTTAAAAATACTTTTTCACTCATAAATTGCTTATATTTAAATTAAATTTAATGTTCATGTTTTTCAATGCCGTGTTGCTCTAAAAGCTTATGCATTCTTTCATGTTCTTTATAAGTTAAACCATAAAAAACAATTATAGTAACAATTGAACCGACCACTACGCCTTGAATAAATCTAAATATTGTTTTTTTATTTCTATCCTTTGTCTCTTGGCTCATATTTTTTCCTCTCTGTTTCGCTTCATAAAATTTATAAACAGCATAAGAGATTAAAATTAAACTTATAATCCAAGAAATTGGATGATTCACAACAGCTATAAAAGATCCTCCAAATAATGCAGCAATAAATCCACTAATATAACAGATAGGGCACATAATAATTTTAATGAGATAAAAATTTTTCAGCTTCGAGAGCAGCCATACATCCCATTCCTGCAGCAGTTACAGCTTGTCTAAAAATTTTATCTTTTACATCTCCAGCAGCAAATACTCCTGGTATATTTGTTTCGGTTGAATCTGGTTTTGTATTTAAATAACCTTCTTTATCCATATCCAGCTGGTCTTTAAACAATTGAGTTGCTGGATCATGTCCAATAGCAATAAATAATCCATCTATTTTTAGTTCACTTACTTTATTTGTCTTTATATTTTTTATTTTTATACCTTTAACATTTTTAGGTTCATTATCTCCTATTACTTCTTCAACAATACTATCCCAAATTATTTCTATCTTTTTGTTATCCATTAATTTTTTTTGAAGCATTTTTTCTGCTCTAAGTGCATCTCTTCTGTGAATTAATTGAACTTTAGAAGCAAATTTTGTTAAGAACATTGCCTCTTCTACCGCAGCATTACCTCCACCAACTACAGCAACAGTTTTATCCTTAAAAAAGAACCCATCACATGTTGCACATGCAGATACTCCAAAGCCTCTAAATTTTTGTTCTGACTCTATATTCAGCCATCGTGCTTGAGCTCCGGTAGAAATTATAATTGAGTCTGCAGTGTATTTTTGTCCACCGTCACCAATAGCTTCAAATGGTTTAGATTTTAGATTTACTGAAGAAATATGATCTTCAATCATTTCAGTTCCCACAGCCTTTGCTTGTTCTCGCATTTGATCCATTAACCATGGCCCTTGAATTACCTCAGCGAAACCAGGATAATTTTCTACATCAGTTGTAGTTGTTAACTGTCCACCTGGTTCCATTCCAGAAACCATAATTGGTTTAAGCATTGCTCTAGCAGCATAAACTGCAGCAGTATATCCAGCTGGGCCGGATCCAATTATTAACACTTTTGTGTGTTTAGTTGGATTTTGATTCATATCAAAGCTATATAGTAATTAATGAGCAAATTAAAAGGGTTATTATTGACTGAAGGAATGCATGGCATGATAAGCCAAGTTGAAGGGTTAGCTAAAGCATTAGATCTTGAATTTACTCACCAGAAAGTTGAACTAAATAGTTTTTGGAAAATGATTCCTCCAAGCTTTACTCCTATTTCAAATATAGTTTTTAAAAAATTTGATATTTCAGATTTTGATATAATCATTTCGTGTGGAAGAAAAAGCGTAATTCCATCAATTTATTTAAAAAAAAATTCAAATAAAAAAATTTTTAACATTCATATTCAAGATCCTAAAGTTTCGTTAAAAAATTTTGATTTTATAATTGCTCCAGAGCACGATAGTTTAAATGGACAAAATGTCATTACATCAAAAGGAGCTATTCACTATTTAACTTTAGACGAGATTAAAAATAATCATACTTATCTTGAACAAAAACTTGAAAAAAACAAGGATTGTTTATTATTAGTTTTAGGTGGACCTAACAAATACTATAATTATGATGATAATAATTTAATCAATATTTTTGATAAAATAAAAAAAATATTAAATAATAATAATTTACAAGCTATAGTAATTCCATCAATGAGAACCCCAAAAAAAACTATAAATTTAGCAGATGAATTATTAGGTAAAGAAAATCTTGTAATTAATAATATTGATAAAAAAGCTTATCTCTCAGGACTTTCATTGGCAAAATATATTGTTGTAACTTGTGACTCTACTTCAATGATATCAGAAGCAGCAATTACAGGAAAACCAATATATATTGCAGATATACCAACAAAAAAAAATGATCGAAGATTTAAAATATTTAGGGAGTTATTCAGTGAGTTAAATATTACAAAAAATTTAAATGAAAAACTTGAGATTTGGAACTATAAAAGCTTAAATGAAACAGCTAGAATAGCAGAAGAAATCAAAAAAAAAATATCGTAATGTCATTTTTAAATTCAATTGAAAAAAATTCTAAAAAGTTTGAAAGTCCTTTTACTCATTGGGAATTAAACGAACCTTTAACGAAAGATCAGATTAATGAGATTGTCAATGCAGATATTGCCAATCCAACTGAATATGATCTAAATTATGATGGAACTAGAGCAATTGATGGAGGTGAAGGAAAATTTAGGGAAGGTATTTCTGATGGAGGTAAAGCTTTAAAATTTAGATGTTTTATAACAAAACAAAATGCTGATAAATTTCCACATTTAAAAAATTTTATTCAAGAACTTCAAAATAAAAAAACTCACGAAAAAATTTCAAACCTAATAGGAAAAGATTTATCCAATTCCTATGTCAGAGTTGAAGTAATATGTGACCGCCAAGGTTTTTGGTTAAAACCTCATTGTGATATTAAAGAAAAGCTAATTTCATGTTTGCTTTTTGTAAATAAGTTTAATGAAAGTGAGGAATTGGGAACTGATTTTTATGATAGCGAATTGAAAAAAGTAAAAACTCTCCCTTATAGAGATAATTATGGATATTTCTTTTCTAGCGGCCCAAATACGTGGCACGGAATGGAAAAAAAAAAAATAATTAAGGAGAGACGTTGTTTACAAGTAAATTATGTTACATTTAAAACTGATTGGAAAGTTGAAGATTAAATTTCCTGTAAAGATTTAACTTCTATTTTTTTTGTTTTTAATGATTTTATTGCCTCCAAACATGCATATGCAGTGGACATATTTGTACAATAAGGGACTTTATTAATTAAAGTTGCTCTTCTTAAAGAGGTAGAGTCTTGAATACGATAAGCACGCTTTCCTCCACCAGTATTAACAACTAAAGCTATTTTTTTTGAATTCAATACATCAATTATATGTGGCGAACCACCGCTAACTTTATTTATTTTTTTACATTTAATACCGTTTTTTAAAATTCTATTTGCAGTACCTTCTGTTCCACATAAAGTAAAACCTAATTTTACAAGTTGTCTTGCTAAATCTATACCTTCATTTTTATGTCTATCTTTTAAAGAAATAAATGCCAATCCTTTGGTTGGTAAAGAATTTTGAGCAGCAATTTGACTTTTTGCATAAGCTAATCCAAAATCTTTATCAATACCCATTACTTCACCTGTCGATTTCATTTCTGGTCCAAGCAAAACATCAACATTTGGAAATTTATTAAAAGGAAAAACAGCCTCTTTAACTGCAAACATATTTTTATTTTTATTTTTTAAACTGAATTTTTTTAATTTTTCACCAGCCATAATTCTCGAGGCAATTTTTGCTAGTGGAATTCCCTTTGCTTTAGAAACAAAAGGAACAGTTCTGCTTGCTCTTGGATTAACTTCGATTATATAAATTTCATCATTTTTAATTGCGAACTGCACATTCATGAAACCTTTTACTTTTAAGGCTAATGCCAGTTTTTTAGTTTGATTATTAATTTCATCAATTAATTCTTTCTTAATAGCTACCGGAGGTATACAACATGCAGAGTCTCCAGAATGAATTCCTGCTTCTTCTATATGCTGCATTATCCCGGCAACAAAAACATCTTTACCATCCGATATTGCATCAACATCTACTTCCATTGCATTATTAATAAATCTGTCAATTAAAATAGGATTATTTTCTGCAGCTTTGAACGCCTCTTGAACGAATTCTTTAAGTTGATTCTTTTCATAAACTATTTCCATTGCTCTACCTCCTAAGACATAAGAAGGTCTCACAACAAGTGGTAGGCCAATATCAGATGCTATCTTTATAGCTTCACTATATGTTTTAGCTATTCCACTATCTGCTTGTTTTAATTTCAATTTAATTAATAGTTTTCTAAATCTGTCTCTATCTTCAGCTAAATCAATTGAAGAATATTGGGTTCCTATAATTGGCAAAGAATTATCATGAAGAAATTTTGCTAATTTAATTGGAGTTTGACCTCCAAATTGGGCAATTATTCCAATTAAATTTCCCTTTGATTTTTCTTTTAAAACTATGTTATGGACATACTCCTCAATTAACGGCTCAAAGTATAATCTATCACTTGTATCGTAATCTGTTGAAACAGTTTCAGGATTACAATTAATCATAATTGTTTCAAATCCGGCCTCTTTTAAAGAGTAACTGGCTTGACAACAACAATAGTCAAACTCAATTCCTTGACCTATTCTGTTTGGACCACCCCCTAGAATTATAATTTTATTTTTTGAAGAAGGATTAGCTTCACATTCTGTTTTTATTGAAAAATTTCTTTGATAAGTTGAATACATATAGGGTGTGAAAGATTTAAATTCAGCGGCACATGTATCTACTTTTTTAAATACG
This sequence comes from uncultured Pelagibacteraceae bacterium, assembly GCA_902566805.1. Classification (GTDB taxonomy): domain Bacteria; phylum Pseudomonadota; class Alphaproteobacteria; order Pelagibacterales; family Pelagibacteraceae; genus Pelagibacter. The sequence continues at coordinate 16,842 of CACFKJ010000010.1, read as the reverse complement.
GGAAAAACTTTTAGGGCAATTCTTTTTTTTCTAACTACTTTCTCTTTCAAATTAGTCAATTGAGCTAATTTTTTATCAGAAAATCCTATTGATTTAATTCTATTAAATTCATTGAAATTTTTGGGCAGACCTTTATTAGAGATTTTATTTTCCTCATCCACAATTTCTTTAATTTGTTCTAAAAACCAGGGATCTACCTTAGATAATTTATGTATTTTTTTTAAATTGATTTTTTTACGTATTGCTTCTGCAATTAACAAAATTTTATTTGGAATATTGATCTTTAGTTTTTTTTCAATTTCATTTTTGTTTAAATTAAAAATTTTATCTAAACCCGAGAAACCAGTTTCTAAAGATATCAATGCTTTTTGAAGAGACTCTTTAAAATTTCTTCCTATTGCCATTGCCTCACCAACAGATTTCATTGAAGTACCTAATATTGCAGGAGAACTAGAAAACTTTTCAAAAGTAAATCTTGGAATTTTTGTAACTACATAATCTATGGTTGGCTCAAAAGATGCAGGTGTAACTTTAGTAATTTCATTTTTTAATTCATCAAGTGTGTAACCAACAGCTAGTTTTGCTGCTACTTTAGCAATTGGAAACCCTGTTGCTTTTGAAGCAAGTGCAGACGATCTAGAAACTCGAGGATTCATTTCTATAACCACCATTCGTCCATTTTTTGGGTTAATGGCAAATTGGACATTTGAACCTCCAGTTTCAACTCCAATTTTTCTTAAGCATGCAATTGATGCATTTCTCATAACTTGATATTCTTTATCTGTAAGAGTTAAGGCAGGAGCAATTGTTATAGAGTCTCCCGTGTGAATTCCCATAGGGTCTAAATTTTCAATTGAACATATTATAATACAGTTGTCTTTTTTATCTCTAACAACCTCCATTTCAAATTCTTTCCAACCTTCCAAACATTCTTCCACAAGAACTTGATTTACTGGTGATGCATCCAAACCTTCTTTTACACGTTTAAAAAAATCTTTTTTACTTTTGGCTATACCACTTCCAAGACCTCCAAGAGTGAAAGCTGGTCTTATTATTGCTGGTAAGCCAACTTTAATTAAGCATTTTTTTATTTGTTTTATATTATTTACAATTTCTGATTTTGGAAGATTTAGCCCAATATCACTCATATTTTTTCTAAATTTTTTTCTGTCTTCTGCATTTGAAATAGCTTTTGAATTTGCACCAATTAATTCGATTTTATATTTTTTAAGCAATCCTATTTTTTCTGCATTGATTGCTAAATTTAATGCGGTTTGGCCACCCATAGTCGGTAATATTGCATCAGGTTTTTCTTTTATTATTATTTTTTCTAAAATTTCTGTTGTTATAGGCTCAACATAAGTTTTGTCTGCAACACCAGGATCAGTCATAATAGTTGCAGGATTTGAGTTTATTAATATTACTTTATAACCCTCATCTTTTAATGCTTTACATGCTTGAGTACCAGAGTAATCAAACTCACAAGCTTGACCAATTATTATTGGACCAGCTCCCACTACTAAAATTTTTTTAATATCTTTTCTTTTTGGCATTTTTTTTTACTAAATTAATAAATTGATCAAATAAATATTGGCTATCTTGTGGGCCAGGATTTGACTCTGGGTGGTATTGAACAGAAAAAACTGGTTTACCCTTTAATCTTATACCTTCTACGGAATTATCAAATAAAGACCTATGAGTCATTTCAACATTTTTTGGTAAGCTTTCTTTAACAACTTCAAATCCATGGTTTTGACTTGTTATCTCAACTTTACTGTTAATTAGATTTTTCACTGGATGATTTGCTCCTCTATGACCTAACTTCATTTTTTTTGTTTTTGCTTTAAGTGCCAAAGCTAATAATTGATGTCCAAGACATATTCCAAATATTGGAATATCTTTTTTAATTAAATTCTGAATAATATTAATAGCGTATTTACCTGTGGCCGCTGGATCACCAGGACCATTTGATAAAAATACGCCATGTGGATTAAGTTCAAGAATTTTGTTAGCTTCCAGATTACATGGAACAACCTGAACATTACAATTAAAATTTGAAAAATATCTTAAAATATTTTTTTTAATACCATAATCTATTGCAACAATTTTGAAATTTTTTTTATTATTTTTTTTATACCCATTCTCTTTCGTCCAAGTTTTATATCCGTTCCATAAGAATTTTTTTTTAGTACTGACCTCTTTGGCAAGATCCATTCCGTTAAGCCCTGGCCACTTAATTGTGGTGCTGATTAATTTTTTTATGTTGAAAATGCCCCTTTTATTATTTGATATGGTTCCTTTAGGAGCTCCTTTATCTCTAATATAATTTGTTAAGCTTCTGGTATCGAGACCAGTAATACCAACAATTTTATGCTTTTTTAACCATAAATCTAAATGTTTCAAAGATCTGTAGTTTGAAGGATTAGTTATTTCAGAATTAAATATTACACCTCTTGTCCATATCTTGTTTGACTCGTAGTCATCATTATTCGTTCCAACATTACCTATATGCGGAAAAGTAAAATTTATTATTTGTCCTGCGTATGATGGATCAGAAATAATTTCTTGATAACCAGTTATTGAGGTATTGAAACAAACCTCGCCAGTTGCAATTCCCTGGTGGCCAATACCTATACCTTTAAAGATAGATTTATTATCAAGAACTAAAATACCCGGGGAGAAACTTGAAAGTTTTTTTGAGTTTACTTTTTGTTTTTTGTTCAATTACAACTCATGAGTTAAAGGTTAATACAATAAAACCTAAAATTTCGCAACAGGTGTAATATAAATCTAAAAAAAAACAATTTTTTCTTTGGAACAAAATTGTCTATAGAGTAAATTAAAAAAATGTTGTTAAGAGACAAAATTGAAGAAGACTACAAAAACTCAGTAAAATCAAAAGATAAAAACAAGATATCAACTTATAGGTTAATTTTATCAGGCATTAAAGACTTAGATATTGCTAATAGATCTGGCCCTTCTAAAAAGGAAACAGATGATAATGACATTAAAAAGTTAATAAAAAAAATGATTAAACAGAGAAACGAATCTATTGAGGCATATGAAAAAAACAATAGGAAGGATTTAGCAGAGTCAGAAAAAAATGAAGTTGATATATTGTCAGTTTATTTACCAAAACAGCTAAGCGAGGAAGAAACAAAAAAAATATGTGAAAGTGTTATTGGTCAGGTTGGAGCTACATCAATAAAAGATATGGGAAAAGTTATGGGTGAGCTAAAAAAAAACCACTCAGATAGTATCGATTTTTCGAAGGCTGGTTCAATAATTAAAGAGATACTTAATAGTAAATGAAATATCCAAAAGAATACTTAGATGAAATTAAAACAAGGCTCAAGGTTTCGACTGTTGTTTCTAAAACAGTAAATTTAAAAAAAAAAGGCAAAGAGTTTGTGGGACTGTCACCTTTTAAAAATGAAAAAACCCCATCTTTTACTGTTAATGATGAGAAAGGATTTTATCATTGTTTTAGCACTAGCGAACATGGAAATATTTTTGATTTTTTGATGAAAACACAAAATTTAAAATTTGGAGAGGCGGTGAGGACTTTAGCAAGTTTTGCTGGAATGAGACCATACACATTTTCAAAACAAGATGAAGAAAGAGAAAAAAATAAACAAACATATATTTCAATATATGAAAAGTACATTAAGTATTATCATGATAAACTTATTAAAGAGAAAAGTAACAGTACAAGCGAATATTTAAAAAAAAGAAATTTAAGCATTAAAGAAATTAAAGAATTTAAACTTGGCTTCGTCGATAAAGAGCCAAGTATGTATGATGTATTAATAAATGAATTTGATAAAAAAATTGTTGAAAAATCAGGATTGTTTTATTTTGATGAAAAAAAGAAAAAATTTGTAGAAAGGTTTAGAGATAGATTAATTTTTCCAATAAATAATTTATCCGGGGCACCTATTGCACTAGGAGGAAGAATTATTAATCAAAATAATTATTTAGCAAAATATATTAACTCACCTGAAACAGATTTTTTTAAAAAAGGATCGAATTTATATAATCTTGATAAAGCAAGAAAATTTTCAAATGTTTATGAGAAAATTTATCTTGTTGAGGGATACATGGATGTGATTGGTCTGAATTCTAAAGGTATAGAAAATTCAGTTGCTAATCTTGGAACTTCACTTACTGAAAGACAAATTATGATTTTAAACCAGTTTTTTAATCATATTGTTATTTGTTTTGATGGAGATGAAAGTGGATATAAAGCTGCGTTTAGAGCAGCAGAAAACTCTATAAAAGAGTTAAAGCCTGAAAAAAAGATTTCTTTTTTATTTTTACCAGAAAATGAAGATCCTGATAGCTTTATAAAAAAACATGGAAAAGAATATTTTATAAAATATTCAGATAAAAACCTGATTGAAATTCACGAATTTTTATTTGAACACTTTAAGAAAGAAACTGATAATAATCCTTCATCATTAGCTACTTTTGAAAAAAAACTTAGATTAATTTGCACAACTATCAAAGATGAATATATAAAGAAATACATATTAGAATTTTTTTTAGAAAAAATTTCTTTATTGACTCCATTTTCAAATTTTAAAAAAGGATATTTTAAAAGTAAAAACCAAAAATCCTTATCCTCAACACAGAAGTATTTCAATGAAACCAAATCTTTGAGTGGAGTGGAATTAAAGGAATATTCTTTTTTGTATTTAATTATTAATGATCTCGACTTAATTAAAAATAATTTATATTTAATAAAGGACGTAAAGCTTTTTTCAAAAGAAAATAAATTAGTTTTTGATGCAGTATTTGAGAAACTTCAAAATGATGAAAATATTAGCATTGATAGCTTGGGAATAGATCAACAGTTGATTGATAAAATCTTTAGATTTGCCTCAATCAAGAATATTTTACAAAACAAAGTTCATGAAAATGATAAAAAAATTGATTTACTAGATGAGCTAGTAAGAGATTTAAAAAACTATGAGCTAGAGTTTAGAATTGAGGAACTAGAATCGAAATTTTCACAAGATTTAAGCGAAAGTACGTTTAATGAAATAAGAGAGCTTAAAAAATTGCAGAAAATCAACTAAATCAAAAAAAATTATCATAGATTTTTTCAAATTAAGTATTATATAGATCTTCCGGACATATTTTAACTGTGGAAAGAATTATAACAAAATCGTTTGCTAGGCTAATGGGTAGAGGAACCCATAGGGGTTTTATAACCTATGAAGAGCTTAACAAATCATTAGGAAAAAGAAATTTATCTCTACTGAACCTTGAGCAAGCTTTTATTCATATATTGGATGAAAAAATTTCATTAGTAGAAAAAAAATCTGACTATAAAGTTTTAAGAAAAAAAGACTCTTCCTCTAAAGAAGAAGGCAAAACCGCAGAAAAGAGCGATGATCCAATAAGAATGTATTTAAGAGAAATGGGTGGAGTTGAACTTCTATCTAGAGAGGGTGAAATTGCAATCGCAAAAAGAATAGAAGCGGGAAAGGATGTGATGTTAAACGCGCTATCCCAAAGCCCTATAACTGCTCAACAATTCTTTGATTGGAATACAAAATTAAATAATGATGAAATTTTAGTTAGAGAAATAATTGATATTGATACTAACTATATGGAAGATGATGATAACAGTGCAGATTCAAAAAGAAAAAAAAACAATGAAAATGAAACTAGCAACTCTAACAATGCAAACGATGAAAGCGCAGATAATTCAGAGGATGAGTTTAATCCTACTCTTGCTGCAATGGAATCAGAAATAAAACCAAAAGTTCTTCAAACTGTTCACAATTTAACAAAAGAATATAATAAATTAATAAAATACCAAAAAGAAAAATTAGAATGTATTTTAAATTCTAAATCTTTTTCTACTGCAAAGGAAAAAAATTATAGCAAAATAGTTGATGATATTCTTGAAAATATTAAATCTCTTCAACTCTCTCCTTCAGTTTTAGAAGAGCTAGTTCAAAAACATTATATTGAAAATAAAAAAATCATATCTTTAGAGGGAAATTTATTAAGACTTTCACTAAGCAATAATATTTCAAGAGAAGAATTTATAAAATTTTATGTTGGAAATGAAATTAACCCTAATCTGAAAGATTTTTTGAATACCAATGAAAATTGGAAAAAATTCTTTCAAAAAAATAAAAATGAATTTAAGAATATAAGAGAAAGGTTAATTGAAATAAGTAACAAGTTAGGAATTTCAGTAACAGATTTTAAAAAATTAGTTAGCAGAGTTCAAAAAGGGGAAAAAGAGTCTAGAATAGCAAAAAAAGAGATGGTTGAGGCAAACTTAAGGTTAGTTATTTCAATTGCAAAAAAGTACACGAATAGAGGTTTGCAGTTTTTAGACTTAATTCAAGAAGGAAATATTGGTTTGATGAAAGCAGTTGATAAGTTTGAATATAGAAGAGGTTACAAATTTTCAACATATGCTACGTGGTGGATTAGGCAGGCTATTACAAGATCAATTGCTGACCAAGCAAGAACTATAAGAATACCAGTTCATATGATTGAAACTATAAATAAAATTGTAAGAACTCAAAGATTAATATTAACGGAATTTGGACGTGAAGCAACACCAGAAGAGCTTTCTAAAAAATTAAGAATGCCGCTAGAGAAAGTCAGAAAAGTATTAAAAATTTCAAAAGAACCAGTTTCTTTAGAAAAACCCGTGGGAGATGAAGAAGATAGTAGTCTTGGTGATTTTATTGAAGATACAAAAGCATTAGCACCTTTAGAACAAGCAATAAAATCAAATTTGAGTGAAGCAACAACAAAAATATTATCAACTTTAACTCCTAGAGAAGAAAGAGTTTTAAGAATGAGATTTGGTGTTGGAATGAATACAGACCATACACTTGAAGAAGTTGGATTACAATTTTCAGTAACAAGAGAAAGAATTAGGCAAATTGAAGCTAAAGCGCTTAGAAAGTTAAAACATCCAAGTAGATCGAAACAATTAAAAAGTTTTTTAGAGAGTTAATTGGGCCGTTAGCTCAATAGTAGAGTACTGCATTGACATTGCAGGGGTAGTTGGAGCGTAACCAACACGGCCCACCAAACTTAAAAATAGTTATGAAATATTATAAAGTTAATTTTAATTATTTTCTAATCGTAATTATTTTTTTTTTACTTTTGGAAGGAATTTACTCATTTTATCACTACAAGGTAAGTTATTACATTAAATTTATAGATTATAATTATGTTTCAGGTATTAACCCAATAGTATGGAACGAAAATGGTATAGTCGAAAATTTACAAATATTTTTTCTAATTATTGCAATATTCAATTACTTTTTGTTTTTTAAAAAAAAAAATTTTTACAAAACATTTTACAAAACATCTATATTTTTTGTTATTTTTATTTATATATATTTAATAGGTTTGTTATATTTTTTGTTTGAAGAAATTTCTTGGGGACAACATCTTTTTGATTGGGAAACACCATTTTTTTTTGAAAATTTAAATAAACAAAAAGAAACTAATTTTCATAATATTTCAAATATATTTAATGAAGTTCCTAGGGCTTTTTTATTATTATGGTGCTCATTATCTTTTGTTTTTATAAATAAATTTTACAAATATAAGAATCTAAAATCATTTATATTTCCTGATGATAATTTAAAAAAAATTTCTTTTGTAATATTATTAGTGGTCATTCCTGATTTAATTTTAAAAAAATTTAATTTATACATAGATTATCCTCATCCAAGTTCTACAGGTTGCATTGAAAATTGTTTTTTTTATCCCTATCCAATAGAATTTATCCAAAATTTCGAAGTTTACGCACTTTTTACTTTCAATTTTGTTAAATTATCTGAGTTTCAAGAATTATTATTTACTTATTATATTTTAATTCATTCATTCTATGCAAAAAAGTTAAAATTGACTAAAAACTCTTCTTGAATGAAAATTAAAAAAAAAGTAGAAACTCTTTCAGGGCCTGTAGCTCAGTTGGTTAGAGCAGTACACTCATAATGTATTGGTCCCAGGTTCGAGTCCTGGCGGGCCCACCAGTCTATCGATTATACTTTAATATACTTGAAATTTTTATTATTTGTCTGCAAACTCATTTAAGTTTTTGATTAGCCCATCTATGTTACTATTTTGAATAATTGAATTAAATTCTTCCCTTTGTACTCTGGCCAAACTTACACCTTCAATAACAACATCTATAATAAGTGGTTTATCTGTATTTTTGGTCACAATTCTCCAATCCAGTTTAACCTCTGGAGTTTTTTCAGTAGCTAAAAGTGTACTTGAAACGATCGTATATTTATCATTTAATTTCTTTTGTGACTCTACTTTTATTTTCGGATCAGAATATTGAGCAAGTCTGCTAGAAAAACTTTTTAAGAAATATTTTTTAAAAACTTTAAAATATTCTTCTTTTTTTCCCGCAGATAAAGATTTTCTATGAGAGCCAAGCGAATAATAAGCAATACCTTTAATATCAACAACTTCCTCTGCGATTAACTCAATTTTACCCATTTTTTCATCCTTTGAAATATTTTGTTTTAGTATTTCTGATGCTCTATTTACTGCTGATTGAACAAAATCACTAGGATTGACCGCATGTGATTCACTTTGGAATATTAAAAAGAAAGCGAAAAAAAATTTAAAAATTTTCCTATTCATTTAAAGTTTTTATTGGGTTTCTATTTCTTCCCAGTCACTATCGTCGAATGTTTCAATTACCTCATCGGTATTTAAAATTCTTTTTCTTCTATCTTGCAAATATAAACTTTTAACTGAAGCGTAAAAATCAATTGAATTTTCTTCTAAATTGTCCAAGGCACCTAAATTTTTAGCTATGAAATCAACACCGCCCATCCCTTTAGATGCATAGTAATCAAAGTTTGAAAAGTATCTCGTATCATTTCTTACAGTTATGTTATACCAAGCATCACCACCTAAATAATTTCCTATTGATCCTGTAGTATCCCTTAAAGTTGAAGGTCCGAGAACTGGTAAAACTATATAACATCCTTCACCCATGCCCCATCGACCAAGCGTTTGTCCAAAATCTTCACTTTGATATTCATTTAGACCTACTTTGGATGCTGGATCAAAAATCCCCAACACACCTAACGTCGTATTGAGCACAAATCTTAAAGAATTTTTTCCTGCAATTAATATATCTCCTTGAAGAATATTGTTCGGCAAAGTCAACAATATTGATAAATTGCTTAATGCATTACTTGTACCTGTTCTAACTGGAGAAGGAAGTTTTCTATATCCTTTTGCAAGAGGTTCAAATACCACGTCATTTACTACTTGGTTGAATGCAAATACACCTCTGTTTATTTTTTCAAAACAATCCGTGGTCTCAGTATTTTGGCTTTTCTTAGATAATTCAATACTACCATCGGTATCAGCATATGAATTCACTGAAATTAAAATAGTTAAAATTGATATAGTAAAAATTCTTAACATTTTCATAATTTTATATTTATATCTTTAAGGAATGTAAATGACAATTTAATGTGATAAAAGCTCAAATATGTACCATAAAATCTCAATAAATTACTCTTCTAATTTTACAACCAACAAAAGAATCAAAAAAAATATTAAATATTTAGTTTTTCACTATACAGGCATGAGAAGCGAAACTAAGGCAATAAATAGACTAATTGATGAGAACTCAAAAGTAAGCTGCCACTACTTAATTAAAAGGAATGGTGTAATTATTTTAATGGTGCCAGAGACATATATTGCTTGGCATGCTGGTATTTCTTTTTGGAAAAATCAGAAAAATCTTAATAAAAGCTCGATTGGAATTGAAATTACAAATAAGGGCCATCACTTTGGATATGAAAGCTATTCGAAACAACAGATTTTATCATTAATAAAACTGACCAAATATTTAATTAAAAAATATAATATAAAAAAAAAAAATATTTTAGGACATTCAGATATAGCATTTAATAGAAAAAAAGATCCTGGAGAAAAATTTCCTTGGCAATATTTAGCAACTAAAGGAATAGGATATTGGCATAATAGCAAAGGTAATTTAAAGAAATATAGAAAACTAAAAGTTATAAAAAAAAATAAGTTAAAATTTATCTTTTTTTTAAAAAAAGTGGGTTATTTAACAAAATTTAAATCTAAAATTCATAAAAATAATTTAGTTAAAGCTTTTCAAAGGAGGTTTAGACCAGAACTTATAGATGGAAAAATTGATGAAGAATGTTTTTTAATAGCGAAAATCCTTAGTAAAAACTGAAATAATTTCCCTTGAAATATATTTAATAAACATTATTTTGAGATTGCCAGGTAGATGACTTATCGCTTTAATTTAATTTAAAGAGGAAAGTCCGGGCTCTACAAAGACACGGTGCCAGTTAATGACTGGCGGGGGCGACCCTAGGGATAGTGCCACAGAAAACAAACCGCCTAATCAAGGCAAGGGTGAAAAGGTGTGGTAAGAGCACACCGGCTGATCTGGTAACAGACAGCGCATGGAAAACCCCACCGAGAGCAAAACTGAGTAGAGATGACATTGTTATTTATTAACTAAAAGCAGTCTTTGGCTAGTCATCAGGGTTAGTTGCTTGAGCCTTAAAGTGATTTAAGGCCTAGATAAATGGTAAGTTTAAAAGACAGAACCCGGCTTATAGTCTATCTGGCAAATTCATTTAAAAAACATACCTAACACATATCAATAAATGTTTCAGATTTGTTCTGAAATACCTAAAATATAGATATTGACGGTTGCAATTAAAACCCATAATATCCCATATATTCCCATTTATGGAATTATTAAATTTATATAAATATGTTTTTATCTACTTACGAGAACAAATTGGACAAAAAAGGAAGGGTTTCAGTGCCTGCAAGTTATAGATCTTATTTGTCAAATATTGGATATAATGGGGTAGTTTGTTTTCCTTCATTTAATAACCAGTGTATAGAAGCATGGCCACAAGATAGAATAGAAAAAATTTCGAATGCAATTGACTCATTAAATCCTTTTGAAGATAAAAAAGATTATTTTTCAACTTCAATACTCTCGGAAAGTAATAATTTACAATTTGATACTGAGGGCAGAATATCATTAACATTAAAATTATTAAAACATGCAAAAATTAAAAGTAGCATGTTATTTGTTGGTCAAGGCAAAACCTTTCAAATATGGGAACCAACAACATTTGAAAAATTTAGGGCAACGGCTAGAAAAAAATCAAATATTTATCGAGCTAGCCTTAAATGGGAAAAACAATTTAATAACTAAACTTGAGGGGGAAAAATGGCAATTAATTTTAAGGTACCAGATATAAGAGAGTTAAAACCAAGAATTTTAGTTCTTGGAGTAGGTGGAGCAGGTGGTAACGCAATTAACGGAATGATAGATGCAGGATTGCAAGGAGTTGAATTTATTGCAGTTAATACTGATGCACAAGATTTAAAACTTAGTAGAGCTATGACCAAAGTTCAAATGGGTATAAATTTAACCAAAGGGTTAGGTGCTGGAGCAAAATTAGATATTGGTCAAGCTGCAGCCGATGAATCTTTAAATGATATTGTTAATATTTTACAAGGTGCAAACATGGTTTTTATAACTGCTGGAATGGGCGGTGGAACCGGAACTGGTTCTGCACATGTTATAGCTAGAGCAGCTAAAGAGCTTAATATTTTAACTGTTGGCGTAGTTACTTTACCATTCTTATATGAAGGTCCATCTAGAATGAGAAGAGCACAACAAGGTTTAGAGGAATTAAGAAAACATGTAGATACGATTATTGTTGTTCCTAATCAAAACCTTTTTAAAATTGCTAGCGAACAAACTACATTTGAAGAATCTTTTGAACTTTCAAATGATGTGTTATTGCACGGTGTTCAAAGCATAACTGATTTAATGGTAAGACCAGGGTTAATAAATTTAGATTTTGCTGATGTTGAAACTATTATGAGTTCTATGGGAAAAGCTATGATGGGAACAGGAGAGGCTGAAGGTGAAGGTAGAGCAACTAAAGCTGCAGAGTTAGCAATTAATAATCCATTGATTGATGATTATACTTTAAAAGGTGCAAAAGGCTTATTGGTTAATATTACAGGCGGCAAAGATCTTAAACTTTTTGAAGTTGATGAAGCAGTTCACAAAGTTAGAGCTGAAGTTGATCCTGAAGCAGAACTTATAATTGGCGCAATCACAGATCCTAATTTAGAAGGTAAAATGAGAGTATCAATAGTTGCAACCTCTTTAGATGGTCAGCAACCTGAGTCAAAATCTGTAATTAATATGGTTCATAGAATTAATAATAGGAATCCAGGATATTCAGATTTTTCAAATATTGTTAGCTCTCAACATTCTAACTATTCTTCTACTTCGACCCCAATTTCAGAAGGGGCAACTGCTTTAAAGTTTGAGAATGAAACACAAGATGAACAATTAAATATTAATGATGAAAATATTGTTTCAAATCAAATTAATGAAAATGTAGTAGATAATGATTTAAATGAAGAAGTTTTACATCTTAAAGAAGAAGTTGAAACTCCATCAGAAACAGTAAATCAAGATAATTCTAATGGATTGGAGAACTTTCATATAGACGAAGATGAAACTCCTCACCTATTTAATTCCGAAGATTCAAATAATGTAGAAAATGAATTTGAGTCATTCACCAAATCAGAGAATAACGAAGATGAGGATGATCTGGAGATACCAGCATTTTTGAGAAGACAAAAAAATTAATGGTCTTCAATAAAATAAATGAATGCCACCATAAAACTGGAAAAAAAACATTTTCCAGTATTGCTAAAAGAATTAGTTAGCATTGTTTCCCCTCTTTATGGTGGCACATTTATTGATTGTACCTTTGGTCAAGGCGGTTATTCCAAAAAAATTTTAGAAAATAAGAATAATAGTGTAATCGCTATTGATCGCGATAAAGACGTAAATCCTACCGCAGAAGTTTTAAAAAAAAAATTTGGAAAAAGATTTTCTTTTATTAATTCTACATTTAAGGAAATAAATCAAATTGAGGTAATAAACAAAAACATTAAAGCTATAATTTTTGACTTAGGATACTCTACAAATCAAATTTTAGACTATTCAAAAGGATTATCTTTTAATTCAAAAGGTAAATTAAATATGAGAATGGGGTTAAATAAATTTTCTGCACATGAGGCAGTAAATAAATTAGATGAACAACATTTGAGAAATATTTTTAAATATTTTGGAGATGAAAAAAATGCAAATTTGATAGCCAGAAAAATTATCTACGAAAGAAAAAAAAATTTTATTAATACTGAAGATTTAGTGAAAATTATAGATAGTTCTTATAAAAAAAAATATACAAAATCTCACAAATCTACAAAAGTATTTCAAGCATTAAGAATATTTGTAAACCAAGAAATAAGCCAAATAATAAATGGTCTAATTAATAGTTTTAAAATTTTACCAATTGGAGGTTATTTAATTGTAGTAACGTTTCACTCATTAGAGGATAAAATAGTTAAGTTTTTTTTTAAAAATTATTCAGAAGTTTCTAAGATTTCAAGATATTTGCCTGACTCTCAACACAAAAAAAAATTATTTAAATTATTTAATAAAAAACCAATTATTCCATCTGATAATGAGTTAAAAATAAATCCTCCTTCAAGATCTGCTAAGTTAAGATATGCAATGAAAATAAATGATGAAGAGAATTTTGAGAATTTTTTGAAAAAATTTCAAACTTTAATTGATATTGAAAATTTATATTTAAAAATATGAAAAAAGGTATCTTTATTTTTTTAATATTTTTTCTTGTAATAGCAACTACTATAACGAAAAATTCAACAAAAAATATAGATCAAAAAATATTTGAAAAAAAAGAAAATATAATTTTATTAAAAAATAAATATGAGTTGGCTCTTCTAGATTATAACTATTTAAGCTCACCAACAAAATTAATGGAATTTCAAAGTCAATATTTTGAAAATTACTTAATACCGCGAAAAATTGAGCAAATTAGAGAAATTTTTCTTGATGATAATGTTTCTTCAATAAAAACTTTAGATAATGATTTAAATGAGTAGAAAAAAACAGAATTTATTTATTTTTGAAAATTCAAATTACTTCGACTATAAAAAAGATAAATCTAATTTAAATATTTCATTTAATAGAGTTGCATTTATTTTTTTTCTTTTTTTAACTTTTGCTTTCATATTTTCATTTAAAGTTATTTATATGGGGTCTTTAGAGAAAAATATCTATAAAAAAATAATTTCAAAATCAAATAATAGATCAACAATTATAGATAGAGAGGGAAATATTATTGCTAAAACTGTAGTTACAAAAAATATAGGTATTAACCCAAACTTAGTTATCGATAAAAAAAGATTACTTATTAATTTGCAGCTTATATACCCAAATAAAGATTATAAAAAAATAAAAAAAAAAATTAATGGAAAAAAATTTTTCTATTTTCAAAAAAAAATTTCACAAGAAAAATATGATGAACTAATTCTTTTAGGAGATAAATCAATAATTACAGAACAAACAATATCAAGAATTTATCCTCATAAAAATTTATTTAGCCATTTAATTGGACAGATAGATGATGATAATAATGGAATTTCAGGAATAGAAAAAAGTTTTGACTATGAACTTAAAACAATGGACGACCCATTAAAACTGACTCTTGATACAGAGTTACAATATTTAATTAGAAAAGAACTTTTATATTTTACTGATATATTTAATAATATAGGCAGCACATCAATATTAATGAATGTAAATAATGGAGAGATTCTTTCAATGGTATCTCTTCCAGACTTTAACCTAAATAAACGTGAAGAAATACAAGATGTAAATTACATTAACAGAGCTTCAAAAGGAGTATACGAACTCGGTTCAGTTTTTAAAACATTTACAATTGCTTCTGCTTTAAATGAAGAGGTGATAGAACCATTTACGGAATTTAACGATTTGCCAAAAAGTACTACTTGCGCTGGAAGACCTATTAGAGAATATGACCTGGAAATTCCATCCGATTTAACTGCCGAGCAAATTTTAATAAGGTCAGGAAATATTGGATCTTTGAGAATTGCTCAAAAAGTTGGAATTGAAAAATTTAAAGCATTTTTAGAAAGTATTGGTGTTTTAAATAAAATTAATTTTGATATTGAGGAAGTGGGTCAACCTATTTCTTTTAAATGGGGTAAATGTAAACTTGCAACATCTTCATTTGGACATGGAATAACAACCACTCCTTTGCAACTTGCAAAAGGTTATTCAATTTTATCTAATGGAGGCTATAATATAAACCCCACAGTAATAAAAAAAAATTTAAAAAAAAAAGAGGAGCAGAATAAAATATTAAATGAAGGTGTATCAGAAAAAATTAATTTAATTTTACGAAAAATTGTTTCTACAAAAGAAGGAACAGCTAATTTTGCAAATATTGATGGCTATGAAGTAGGTGGAAAAACTGGAACTGCTCAAAAATCTATTAACGGAGTTTACACAAAAAATAAAATAAATACCTTTGTAGCAATATTCCCTACATCAAAACCAAAATATGTTTTAGTAGTTTTGTTAGATGAGCCAAAAATAAATAACGATTATGTTTATCATTATAAGGATGGAAGTGGATGGAAACAAAAAGGCACTCCCTATAATACAGCAGGGTGGACATCAGTTGAAATTGCAGGGAAGATTATAGAAAAAATTGGGCCAATTTTAGCCACAAAATACTAAGAGTTTAAATTTAAATTATGAGAATTGGAAATATTTTTAATAAAATAGATAGAAAATATAAATCTCATAAATTTTCTAATTTAAATTTCGATAGCAGAAAATGCAAAAAGGGAGATATTTTTTTTGCAATTAAGGGGTCAAAAATAAATGGAAATCAATTTATTAAAAATGCAATAAAGAATGGTGCTAATACAGTAGTATCTGAGAAAAAATATCAAGGATTTAAGAAAAATATTTTATACTTAAGAAGTAAAAATCCAAGAAAAATACTTTCCGAGTCAGCTGCAAAGTTTTTTAAAAATAAGCCAAATAATTTAGTTGCAGTAACTGGAACTAATGGCAAATCTTCTGTTGCAAATTTTTATTATCAAATTTTAAAACTAAACAATATTAAAGCTGCTTTTATAGGAACACTAGGAATTTATTATAATAATAAATTTATAAAAACTCAAAATACAACCACTGATCCAATTACACTAAATCACACTTTACAAAAAATTAAAAAAAGTGGTGTTAATAATGTGATAATGGAGGCCTCAAGTCACGGATTAAAACAAAATCGTTTAGATGGAATAAGATTTAAAACTGGTATTTTTACAAATTTAAGCAGAGATCATTTAGATTATCATAGCTCCTATAAAGATTACTTTAATTCAAAAATGTTATTATTTAAAAATTTAATGCACAAAAAGTCTTGTATTATTTATGATAAAGAAATCAATGTTTCAAATTCAATAAATAAAACTATAAAAAACAAAAATCTTAAAACTTTGTGCCTAGGAAAAGATTTTACAGATTTTAAACTTATAAAACATAATTATATAGGTGATAAACAGTTTATAGAATTTATTGTAAAAAATAAAAAATATTCTTTTAGTACAAGTCTTTTAGGAAAAGTGCAGATTAAAAATTTAATGATGGCAATAATGGCAGCTCATAATTCAAATATTAAATTAGAAAAAATAATTAAATCGATTGATAAAATAAAAAGTGTAAACGGAAGATTAGAAGAAGTTGTCAAATTTAAAAATAATTCTAGAGTAATATTGGACTATGCACATACTCCCGATGCACTAAAAGCATGCTTAGAAAGTTTAACAGAGCAATTTAAATTTAATAAAATTTCTATTGTTTTTGGTTGTGGC
>CACFKJ010000009.1 GCA_902566805.1 uncultured Pelagibacteraceae bacterium | reverse complement strand
TCTTCAGTAACATCAATTAAGTGTAATAAAGTTTTACATCTTTCTATATGTTTCAGAAATTTGATACCAAGTCCAGTTCCAGAATGAGCACCTTCAATAATTCCTGGAATATCTGCTAAAATTATTTCTTTATCATCATATATTGCAACACCCAAATTTGGATTTAAAGTTGTAAATTTATAATTTGCAATTTTTGGAGTTGCCTTAGTAATTGATGCTAATAAACTAGATTTACCTGCGTTTGGTAGTCCAATTATTCCAATATCTGCAATTGTTTTTAATTGTAACCATATCCAAAACTCTTCACCTTTTATACCTTTTGTAATCTTTTTTGGAGCTCTATTAGTTGATGATTTAAATCTAGTATTTCCTAGACCACCTTTACCACCTATCGCAGCTACGAACTCTTCCTTTTCTTTTTTAAAATCAAAAATTAAAGTTTTATTATCTTCCTCAAAAATTTGAGTACCAACTGGTACTTTTAAATATAAATCATTGCCACCTTTACCAGTTTGATTTTTGCCTTTCCCATCTTCTCCTCGTTGAGCTTTAAAATGTTGCTGGTATCTAAAGTCTATTAAAGTATTTAAGTTTCTTTCTGATTTTAATATAATTGATCCACCTTTACCACCATCGCCACCATCTGGTCCTCCAAATTCAATAAATTTTTCTCTTCTAAAACTGGGAGATCCAGAACCACCGTCGCCAGCTTTGATAAATATCTTAACTTGATCTAGAAATTTCATTATACAACCAGTGTTTTAAAGTTGTATGGGTTAGTTGGGTTTTACAGAAACAAAAGTTCTATCTGATTTTGTTTTTTTAAATTCTACTCTTCCTTTTATCAAAGAGAATATGGAATGATCTTTTCCCATTTTAACACTTTCTCCAGGGAATATTTTAGTTCCTCTTTGTCTAACAATTATATTTCCTGGATTGACAATTTGACCACCATATTTTTTTACACCAAGTCTACGACCTGCACTATCTCTTCCGTTACGCGATGATCCACCAGCTTTTTTTGTTGCCATAATTTACTCTTTTTTTTCTTTTTTAATTATATTTTCTTTCTTATCATCTTTTTTAGCTTCAGCAAATACTCCTCCATCTTTGGAGAATATTTTTTTAATTTTTATAAGAGAATACTGTTGCCTATGGCCATTTTTTCTTCTTGAATTTTTTCTTCTTCTTTTTTTAAAAATGAGAACTGTTCTATTTTTAGCATTTTTAATTAACTCAGCCTCTACTTTTGCCCCATCAACAACTGGAGATCCTATCTCTAAAACTTTATCATTTCCATATGCTAAAACTTTATCAAATTCTACTTTACCAGATTTAACTTCATCCAGTTTTTCAATTTTGATAATATCGCTAGTTTTTACTTTGTATTGTTTTCCACCAGTTTGTATTATAGCAAATGACATAATTTCCTTTTTATTTGTGAGCAATATAGAGCCAGTCTATATTTAGTCAAGCTGAATAAATTAAAAATTATCCTTTAAATCTCTTAATTTTGAAAAGGTTTTGAGTGCAGTAGGATTATTTAAATTTATATTTCTTTGAATATTTTTTTTATCTGATCTAAGAAAAATATTCATATCAAGCTCTTCTTCTAAAGTTGTAGGGATTGTTGGAAGACCATCTTTTAATTTTAGTTTATTTTCATTTATTTTACTTTTTAATTTTTCATTATCAGAATCATATACTAAACAAAATTCTGAATTTTTATCTGTATATTCATGACCACAAAAAATTTTTGTTTCTTTAGGAAATGATTTAATTAAATTTAACGAATTAAACATTTCTTCATAGGTGCCTTCAAATATTCGTCCACATCCCAAAGAAAACAATGTGTCTCCGGTAAACAATAATTTTTCATGAAAAAAATTAAAACATATATGTCCAGATGTATGTCCAGGTATATGATAAATTTTTGCTTCAAAATTTTCATATTTCCAAATTTCTTTATCTTTTAAAAAAATATCTAATTCGGGAATCCTTTTTTTATCACCCAAGAAACCAACAACTTTTGTATTATATTTTTTTTTTATATCTTTGTTCCCTCCAATATGGTCATAGTGATGATGTGTATTTAATATGAATTTAAGGTTAATGTTGTTATTTTCCACAAAACTTATTATTGGCTCAGACTCACCAGGGTCAACAACACATGCAAGACTAGTTTTTTCATCAATAATTAAATAAGAATAATTATCTTGAAGGCATGGAATTATTTCTACTCTCATTTTTTTTCTACTAAAAAAATCCCTAACTCAGAAAATAAATTTTTAAAACTTAAATTTTTATTATTAATTTCTGAAACATTTTCTTCATGTAAAGCAATTGATCTAAATAAATTAATATTTTTTTTTGAACAAAAATTAAAAAAATCTTTAATAGTGCACATATGTAAGTTTGGAGTATTATACCATTCGTTTGGAAGATGTTTATTTACTGGCATTGTGCCTTTAAGTAGTAAATGTATTCTAATTTTCCAATAACCAAAATTAGGGATAGTAATGATGGCTTTTTTTGAGACTCTTAATAGATCATCAATTACTTTTTCTGGATTATAAAATGCTTGAAGTGTTTGACCTAAAATTGCGTACTCAAAAGATAAATCTGGAAATTGTTTTAAATCACTTTCCGCATCACCTTCAATTACAGATAAGCCTTTTGAAATGCATATCTGAACATTTTCTTTCGAAATTTCTAGGCCTCTACTATCGACATTTTTATTTTCTTTTAAATGTTTCATTAATATTCCATCTCCACATCCGACATCTAGAACTCTAGTATCATTTTTTATTAAATCTGAAATTATTTGAAATTCTTTCTTCATAAAATTTTATAGTTTGCATCTAAGAAATTTTTTATTGATTTTAAGAACTCTGGTACATCAAGCAGAAATGAATCGTGTCCTTTGTCGCTATTAATTTCAATAAATCCAACATTTGCTCCTGCTGCATTTAAAGCTATAACAATTTCTTTATTTTCTGAAGTTGGATATAACCAGTCTGATGTAAAAGATATTATAAAAAATTTTGCTTTACTTTCTTTGAAAGCATTTGAAAGATTACCATTGTATTGTTTTACTAAATCAAAATAATCCATTGCTCTTGTTATATAAAGATAACTATTAGCATCAAAACGATCAACAAAAACTGATCCTTGATGTCTCAAGTAACTTTCAATTTGAAAATCAGCATCAAAACTAAATTTAAGATCATCTCTTTCTTGTAATTTTCTTCCAAATTTTTCCTGAAGTCCTTTCTTGGAAAGATAAGTTATATGTGCAGCCATCCTAGCAACAGATAAACCCTTGTCTGGGGAACATTCTGAATTAAGATAATCTCCTTTATTCCAATTAACGTCAGCCATAATTGCTTGTCTTCCCAGTTCGTTTAAAGCTATATTTTGAGCTGAGTGGCTAGCAGTACAGGCAATTGGAATAGCAGTTTTAGTTCTGTTTGGAAAATTTGCAACAAATTGCAACACTTGCATTCCACCCATTGAGCCACCCATTACACTAAAGAGTTTATCTATTTTAAAAAAATCTATCAAATTAATTTGAGCATTGACCATATCATTAATTGTGATTACTGGAAAATTTGTTGCTAATTTTTTTTTTGTTATCGGGTCTATAGTATTTGGTCCATAAGAACCAATACACCCTCCTATAACATTTGCACATATAACAAAAAACTTATTTGTATCTACAGGCTTGTCAGGTCCAACTAAATAAGACCACCAACCATTTTTATTTGTTATTGGGTTTATACCTGTAACAAATTGATCACCAGTTAAAGCATGAAAAGCTAAAATTGCATTATCTTTTTTTTCATTTAATTTTCCATATGTTTCATAAGCTAATGGAAAATTTGAAATAGTCTTGCCACAGTCTAACTTAAGTGGTTTTTCTATTACAATTTTTTTTACCTTATCTAAATTATTCATATTTTGCTTTTATTATGAATTGTGAGGTAAAAAAACTTATTTAGCGGTTTTTTTATAGCGCTCGCAATTCAGTTTAAATCAGCGCAATAAATATTTACAGGATAGATTTATATATGTCAATTTTTATTAAATTAATAAATATTTTATATAAATAAGTAAATTTTTATCTATAAAGATACAAAATATTAAAAATTATGACATCGCTTGACTTTAAAAAAATAAATATACAAGCTTACAAACCGGGAAGATCTATATTAAAAAAAAAGAAAAATGCTATAAAGTTGTCAGCTAATGAATCGGCACTAGGAGTAAGTCCAAAAGTTTTAAAATTATTAAAAAGTAGAAATTATAAGGTTTATAAATATCCTGATAGTTCAGCAAAAGATTTGAGAAAAGTAATTTCCTTAAATTTTAAATGTAAATCTAATCAAATTATTTGTGGGTCGGGTTCAGACGAGATAATTCAAATGATATGTCAGCTTTTTATCAAACCAGGAGACGAGGTGGTAGTGCCTCAATATAGCTTTTTAATGTATAGAGTTTATTCGTCAATTGTTGGAGCAAAAGTAGTTTTTTCTAAAGAGAATAACTTCAAGGTTTCTATTGCTGATATAATTAAAAAAGTTAGTAAAAAAACAAAAATAGTTTTTATTGCAAATCCAAATAATCCTACTGGAACATATTTAGAAAAAAAAGAGTTAATTGATCTTAGAAAAAAATTGAATAAAAAAATTTTATTAGTTGTAGATGATGCATATGATGAATATATGAATGATAACAAATACTCTTCAGGCTTAGAAATATTTAAAAATAAAAAAAATGTATTTGTTTTAAGAACTTTTTCAAAAATATATGGACTTGCCTCTTTAAGAATTGGATGGGGATATGGCGATAAAAAAATAATAGATGCATTAAATATTATTAAACCACCTTTTAATGTTAATCAAATTGCTCAATTATGTGCGATTGAGTCTTTAAAAGATAAAAAATTTATTACAAAATCTATAAAACACAATTTATTTTGGAGTAAAAAAATTAAAAACGATCTTGAGAAATTTAAAATTTTTTGCAATAAGATAAGTGCAAATTTTCTCTTACTTAATTTTAATAAATGTAAGTTATCTGCAAATACTATTGAAAAAAAATTGTTGAAAAAAGGTATAATATTAAGAGAAACTAAAACATATGGAATTAAAAATTGTTTAAGGTTAACGATAGGAAATAATCAAGAAAATAAATTATTTTTAAAAAGTATGGAACAGATATTTTAAAATGTTTAATAAAGTATTAATAATTGGATGTGGTTTAATAGGATCGTCTATACTCAGAGCTATTAAAAATAAAAAATTAGCAAGAAATATTTATATCTTTGAAAAGTCAAAAAAACATATTTCTTTAATTAAGAAGATAAATAAAAAAATTATTTTTTTAAAAAAATTAGATCACAATATATCTGATGTGGATTTAGTAGTATTAAGTACTCCGATGAGTAGCTATGAAAAAATAATTCCGAATCTAAATACATTTTTAAATAAAAAATCAATTATAACAGACGTAGGCTCAACTAAAGAAAATGTTTATAATTTGAAAGAAAAAAAACTTAAAAAATATTTAACTTGGATTTTAAGTCATCCTATTTCAGGTTCAGAAGTTAGCGGTCCTCAACATGGTAAGAAAAATTTATTTGAAAATAAATGGTGTGTAATTATTAAAGATAAAAATAAAACCAAGTTAAATAAAGTTATAAACTTTTGGAAAAAAATTGGTTCAAATGTTATTTTAATGAACCCAAATGAGCATGATAAAATTTTTGCTATTACCAGTCATTTACCTCATTTAATTGCTTATAATTTAATTAAGACTGCTCAAGATTTTCAAAAGATCAATAAAAAGAATGTTATTCAATTTAGCGCCGGAGGTTTAAGAGATTTTTCAAGAATAGCAGCTTCTAACGAAATAATGTGGAGAGATGTTTTTTTTAATAATAAAAAAAATATGATTTCAGTAATAAATATGTTCACAAAAAATCTTAATTCATTCAAAAAAAATATTCAAAATTTAGATGATAAGCATTTAAGAAGAAAATTATTTAATTCAAAAAAGGTTCGAAAACAGATTGTTCAATTAAAACAAGATATTGCTAAACCAGACTTCGGAAGAGAATAAATTATACTTTAAAAATTTTTGTTACTTTAAGATTTGCAGTTTTTTCAATAATTTCTATAGTTTTTTTAATTGGCATTATTAATACTTTTTTTTTTGGTCCATATGCATGAATTAATTGTTTTGAATTTATACATACAGCAACATGCCCCTTCCAATAAATTATATCACCTTTTTTAAATACTTTTTTATTTTTGAAACCTTTTTTAAATTTTACTTGATCTTTAGTATCTCTTGGAAAAAATTTATTGTTATATTTATAAAAAATTTGAATTAAAGCTGAACAATCAATTCCATCAAAATTTCCACCACCCCATCTATACTTACAATTTAAATATAATTTAAAAATTCTATTAAAATTATTTTCTTTATATCACATAAATCTTTTTTATTAATCCAACGATTTTTTTCAAACATCACATAATTTTTTTTCTTTTTTAAAATTTGAATTTTGCTTGAAAATGGTAAATAATTATTTGATTTATATATTTTAGTTTTTAATTTTTTTACTTTATGTGTAGGTTTAAAATCTTTTTTATATTTTCTATCAAGAATATAACCAGAGTAATTGTCATAAGAGGTTTTAATTTTTAAATATTTTTTGATTTTCTTTAAAACTGTAAATTTTTCTCCGTACAAAAGTTGTGAGCTTATTTTTTTATTTTTTTTTGTACTATCGTATAAATTGATGTAGGGACTTTTACAAAAAAAACTATTTTTCACCGATTTTTATCTTATTTTTTATAAGCCACAAACAAATTAAAGAAGGAATTACCATAATTGCTGTTAATACAAAGAATGTTCCCCAGTCACCGTTTAACCAATCAACTAATGCGCCAGAAGATGATGCTAGAGTTGTTCTCCCAGCAGTTCCAATGGATGCAAGCAAAGCGTATTGAGTTGCAGTATAAGTTCTATCAACTAGTAAAGAAATAAATGCAACAAATGCCACTGTTGCAAACGCAGCTGAAATATCATCAGCTATCACAGCAACTGCAAATAGTAATTCTGATTTACCAACCCAAGCTAAAACTGCAAATAATAAATTTGTTAGTGCCATCATTATTCCTGCAACAAACATTGTTTTTATACTTCCAAATCGCATAGCAAATATTCCTCCAAGCAAGGTAAAAATAACAGTTGTTATCCAACCTAGCGTTTTTGAGTAAATTGCGATTTGTCCTTTAGAAAAACCTATTTCTTTATAAAAAACAATCGACATACGTCCTAGAAATGCTTCACCAATTTTAAATAAAAATACAAAACCTAAAATTCCCATAGCAATCGCAAAACCATTTTTTTTAAAAAAACTAATAATAGGTCCTCCAATTGTTCCAGATATCCATGCAATTAAATTGGTAACTAAATTATTCGATCCTAATTTATTTTGTATTAATTTATCGGTCTGATTTTGTCTAAAATATCTATCACTTTCAATTGGTTCATGAACAAACATTAGTCCAACATTCATTAAGATTATTAATATACCAAGGATTAAAAATGTAGTTTGCCAATAATCTACAACTCCAGCATTTTCAAAGTACTCTGCAGCAAATAAAGCAATAACTCCACCTAATTTATAACCAGTCCACCATCCAACTACAGCCATAGCAGCCCCAGCTGCCATAGACTTAGTTTCATTAACATTTATTTGTTCAATTCTCAAAGCGTCAACAGTTATGTCTTGAGTTGCAGAGGCAATTGCAATTATTAGTCCAACAGATATTAATAAAGTAAGATTTTGTGTTGGATTAATATAACTCCAAATGACTAAACTTAATAAAATTGTAATTTGCATTAAAACTATCCATGCTCTTCGATGACCTAATTTTTTTGTTAGTAATGGAATCTGAATTCTATCGACTATAGGTGCCCATAAATAGTTGAAAGCATATACCCCAAATATTAGTCCTGCCCAACCTATTGTAGATCTACTTAAACCTTCTTCTTTTAACCATAAACTCAAACTGCTACCAATTAAAACCCATGGAAAACCACTTATAGCTCCTAGAAGTAATATTCTTAGCATTCTAATATCTTTATAAATCAATATATTTTTAATTAATTTCATAAGTTATTCTTTCTAAAACTTTCTCCAAAAAGAAGGTATAAACAAAACTAATATAGCAAAGAGTTCAAGTCTACCCAATATCATACCTAAGCTTAATGCCCATTTGGATGCATTAGATAATGACGAAAAATTGCCATTTGGTCCAATTATATCACCTAAACCAGGACCAACATTCGATATAGAAGTTGCTGCGCCAGAAATTGAAGTCACAAAATCTAAACCAGTTAATGATAATATTGAAGTTAATATAAAAAATATAACTATATATAAAAAGATAAAAGAAATAACTGATGACATAAATTTATCATCTATATTGCTTTTTCCATATTTAATTACAAATATTCCTCTAGGATAAATTAATCTTTTTAGTTGATTAATTACAAATAAATATAGAATTTGAATTCTAAAAATTTTTATTCCACAAGTAGTAGATCCGGCACAACCACCAACAAACATTAAAATAAGAAAAAAGATTAATGAAAAATTTCCCCATTGATCAAAATCTTGAGTTACATAACCCGTTCCTGTTAAGATTGAAATAACATTAAATGATATTACCCTAATGTTGGTATTAAAGATATTATCTTGTTTTATAGCTAAATAAAAAAATAATATTAAAATAGAAATAAAAATTATTTTAAAAAAAGATTTAATTTGGGTATCTGTAAAAAAAACTTTTTTATCTCCGTTTACAAATTTTATATAACTTATAAATGGAATACTACCAAGCAGTATAAATATCATAGAAGTAATTTCAATTTTTGCACTATTAAAAAAACCAATTGACTCATTGTAGTTAGAAAAACCACCCGTAGCAATTGTAGTCATGGAATGTGTTAAACTATCAAAAAGTTTCATTCCAAAAATTTTATAAAATAATGCACATATAGATGTTAATAAAATATATATTACTATTAATCTTATTGTTATCTCTTTAGATTTAGGTAAAATTTTTTCACCAGAATACTGATCAGAAATTTTAAACAGTTGCATCCCTCCAACATTCATTATCGGCATTAATGTTATTGCCATAACTATAATTCCTATACCACCCAACCATTGCAACATTGCTCTCCAAAGTAAAATTGACTTAGGAGCGTCATCTAAATTTATAATTACAGTCGATCCAGTTGTAGTTATTCCTGACATGCTCTCAAAGAAAGAGTCAGTTAAACTTAAATCTAAACTTGAAAATATAAATGGCAAAGAACCAAAAATTGCAATACTTATCCAAGAAAGTGCAGTAAGCAAGAATGCCTGCGGTAGGCTAATTTTTTTATCATGATCTAAATTAGTTATAAAAAATAGTACACCGAAAATTATTGAAATAATTCCTGAGCTTATAAAAGAGGAATCTAGTTCTGAAAAAATAATTTGGGTAAAAATTGGCACAACCATTGATAAGCCAAGTATTATTTGTAGTACACCTAGTGTAAAAAAAACTGTTTTATAATTGGACATTTTGAATGGACATTATTTTATGGTAAATAAATTTCAACTCTATAAGAATTATTAAAAACGCTATTTTTATAAGTTATTTTGTGGAAAATTGTGATTGATAAAGCAAACATAGAAAAAACCAATGCATGGCCTTTTGTCGAGGCTAAAAAAGTTCTTAGAGAAAGAAAGATCGATATTGAAAAGAAAGGCAAAATAATTTTACAAACTGGATATGGACCGAGTGGTCTTCCTCATATTGGTACTTTTGGAGAAGTCGCAAGAACTTCAATGGTTGTTAATGCTTTAAATCAATTAACAGATATTCCAAAAGAGATAATAACTTTTTCTGATGATATGGATGGTTTAAGAAAAGTTCCAGATAATGTTCCTAATCAAAACTTACTAAATAAGAATTTACATAAACCATTAACAGATATCCCAGATCCATTTAATAAATATCAGAGTTATGGACAACATAATAATGAAATGTTAAAAAAATTTTTAAATCAGTTTAATTTTAAATATACATTTAAAAGTTCGACAGAATTATATAAATCTGGAAAATTTAATAATTCACTAAAAATAATTTTAAAAAAATATAATGAAATCATGAATATAATAATTCCAACACTAGGAAAAGAAAGACAAAAAACTTATTCTCCTTTCTTACCTATTTGTCCTGAAACAGGCATAGTTTTAGAAATCCCAATAATTGAAATTGATGAAAAAAATTCGAAAATCATTTTTGATAATAAAGGAAAAAAGATTGAAAAAAGTATTTTAGATGGAAATTGCAAACTTCAATGGAAAGTCGATTGGGCCATGAGATGGTACGCTTTAGATGTAGATTTTGAAATGTATGGAAAAGACTTAATTGAGAGTGCAATATTATCTACGAGAATTATAAAATTGCTGGACAAATCCAACCCTTCAGGATTTGCATATGAATTATTTCTTGATGAAAAAGGTGAAAAAATTTCTAAATCAAAAGGAAATGGAATAACAATTGATGACTGGCTAAAATATGCATCCCCTGAAAGTTTATCACTATTTATGTACCAAAATCCAAAAAGGGCGAAAAAACTTTATAAAGAAATAGTACCTAAAGCGGTAGACGAATATCTAGACTTTATAGAAAAAGGTATCAATCAAAATGAATTACAAACTTTATCAAATCCAGTATGGCATGTACACAATGGGGTTATCCCAAAAGAAAAAATGATCATGACTTTTTCAATGCTTTTAAATCTTGTGGAAACAAGCAATGCCAACTCAAAAGACTTATTATGGAAATTTGTTAAAAAATATAAAAAAAATATTTTAGAAAAAGATCATCCAATTTTCGATAAACTAATAGAATATGCAATAAAATATTTTAATGATGTTATTAAAATTAATAAAAAATATAAAAAACCAAATAACAAAGAAAAATCTGCCCTTAAAGAATTAATAAAAATATTAGATCAATGCAAGGATGAGATGTCTCCAGAGGATATTCAAACGAAAATTTATACAGTAGGGAAAGAAAATGGTTATAAAGAAAATTTAAGAGATTGGTTTAAATTAATTTATGAGGTTGTATTTGGCGAAGAAAATGGTCCAAGAATGGGTTTTTTTATAAGTTTCTTTGGAGTTAAAGAAACCAAGGAATTAATAAAAGAAAAAATAAACTAATGTTTTCAAAAATAAGATCTTTAATATTTAAACTAGATCCTGAATTAGCTCATTCATTAGCAATTAAAGCATTAAAAATTAATTCTTTTCCAATAAAAAGTATTAAAAAAAGCGACTCATTAAAAACTTTAATTTTTGGCAAAGAATTAATTAACCCAATTGGAATAGCAGCAGGTTTTGATAAAAATGCAGAAGTATATAACTCATTGTTTAAATTAGGTTTCGGATTTGTAGAGGTAGGCACTGTAACACCCAAAAGCCAATATGGAAATGATAAACCAAGAGTATTTAGATTAGAAGAAGACGAGGCATTAATTAATAGGTTAGGATTTAACAATCAAGGATCAGAAAAAATTTATTCAAGAATTTCTCTAAACAAGCCTAAAGGACTTTTAGGTATTAATATTGGGCCAAATAAAAATAGCGAAAATAGATTAGAGGATTATATTTTGTGTTTTAAAAAATTTCATATTATTGCAGATTATTTAACTATAAATATTTCTTCTCCAAATACTGAAAATTTACGAGATTATCATGGCCAAAATCAATTGAATGAACTTTTATCAGCTATAGTTAATGAAAAAAATAATTTAAATTCTAAAACTCCGATAGCCGTAAAAGTATCTCCTGATATTGATGATAACAACATAGATAAGATTGCGGAGACACTAATTAAATATCAAATTGAATTAGTTATAGTTTCTAATACAACTGATAGAAATAGAAAAAATTTAATTAACATAAACAAATTGGAGAAAGGTGGTTTGTCTGGAAAACCAATAGAAGACTTGTCAAATTTATTAATAAATAAATTCTATAAAAAATTAGACAACAAAGTTAAAATAATAGGAGTAGGAGGAATAGACTCTGGCAAAAGTGCTTACGATAAAATTATTAATGGTGCATCTTTAATTCAACTATATACTGGAATGGTATACCAAGGTCCAAATATAGTTAATAAAATTACTAATGAATTAATTGATATATTGAATAATAATGGATTTAAAAATATATCAGAAGCGATTGGTTCAAAAAATTGAACTTGACTGGACAGAACTGAAAGCCTATACAGTCATAATTTTTATGTCTAAAAAATGTGAATTAACTGGAAAGAAACCACTTAAAGGTCATAACGTAAGTCATGCAAACAATAAAACTAAAAGAAGATTCTTACCTAATTTAAAAAAAGTAAAATTTAAAAGTGAAATTTTAAACAAAAGTCTTAAATTAACTGTATCAAACTCAGGTGTAAGATGTGTTGATAAAAAAGGAAGTTTTGATCAATTCATTAAAACAGCTAAATCGAAAGACTTGTCTTTAAGGTTAAAGAAACTAAAAAAAACTTTAATCTCTAAATCAGCATAATGAATAAGTTTTATTTAACACTCTCATTATTAATGGGAGCGGTTGTTTTAATATCAAATTATCTAGTTCAATTTCCAATAAGATATTATGGATTAGATAAAGTTTTAACTTATGGTGCATTTAGTTATCCAGTCGCTTTTTTAATAACTGATCTGACAAATAGATCATTTGGAAAATATGTAGCTAGAAAAATTGTTTATTTAGGTTTTGTGATTGGAATTTGTTTTACTTTATTTTTTTCAACAAATTTTTCTGATCTAATTTCGATAAGAATTGCAATAGGCTCAGGCACAGCATTTTTGGTTGCTCAATTAATAGATGTGCAAGTTTTTGACCAATTAAGAAAAAAAAAATGGTTTATAGCGCCACTAGTCTCATCCTTTATTGGCTCAACAATTGATACACTATTATTTTTTTTTATATCATTTTATAGAACAGAAGTACCATGGATTACTCTTTCTCTTGGAGACTTATCTGTCAAAATTTTCGTTGCGTTAATAATGTTGATACCATTTAGAATTTTATTAAATACTTTTAAACCTGCTTAAGTAAAAATTTATATGCTAAAATTTTATAAACAAGTTTAGCAACTAAGAAATTATATGAATTAAAATTTTTAATTGGAGCAAGCTCATTAACGTCTGCTCCAACTATATTTGAATTTTTAGCAGCAATTTTTATTATATCTAAAGTTTCTTCCCAAAAGAGACCTCCTGGTTCAGGAGTACCAGTTGCGGGCATTATACTTGAGTCTAATCCGTCAACATCAAAAGTTAAATAAACATCTTTTTTTTTAATCAAACTTTTGAATTTTTTTAAACTCCATTTTTTTTTGTCTTTTGCCCAAAAAATATCTATTCTTTTCGAATTTTTTTTCAAAAAAGGAATTTCACTTTTTGATATATTTCTTATTCCAAATGAAATTAAAGAAACATTTTTATAGTCTAGACATCTTCTAATTGCTGATGCGTGTGAATATCTTTCACCATTATAACTTTCTCGAAGATCGGCATGAGCATCAAAATGCAATAAGCATAATTTTTTATATTTTTTTACAAAAGGTTTTATACATCCTGGAGTAATTGAATGCTCTCCCCCAAGTGTAATTGGAAAAAGTTTTTTATCAATAATTCTCTCATTTATATCTGATATTTTTTGCAAAGCTTTTTTAATATTCTTATCAATTTTAAAAGGAACAAGAGTTTTAATTCCTATTTTTTTATACGGCTCACAGTGCAACTCCTCATCATAAAGTTCAACTTGATGAGAAGCTTTTATAATTTCTTTTGGTCCATTTTTAGTTCCTGATCCATAACTTATGGTCTTTTCTAGACCAAAAGGTACTACAACAACCTTTTCCTTAAAATTGAATTTATTATCAATCCCTAAAAAACCATTTTTATTTAATAGATATTTCAATTTATTACTCGAATATTTTTGAAAAGTTTTTTTTGGTTCTATTCTTCCAAGCTCCTTTATGAAACACGTCACTAGCAATCAGTGGCAAAACCGTTGTAGCTTCAGCAAAAACCATTTGTTCTTTTGTTGTATCTACTTTCCCCCATGAACTTGCTTCTTTAAGTGTGGAACTACTACACGCTCCATCTCTAGAGTCAGCAACTGTAATTTGTACAGCATACTTATGCATCTCTACATTTTTTCCAAGCAATTCTGCACATATAACCGTATCTTGGATAAAATTTTTTGGAACTCCTCCACCTATCATAAATAATCCAGAATTTTTTGATCTTATTTTAATTTCAGTAAGTTCTCTAAATTCTCTAATTGAGTCAATTGTTATATGTTTTTTTGGATTATTTTCTTGGTGCATTACCAGTCCAAATCCTGCACTTGAGTCTGTAAAGGCTGGACAAAATATTGGTACATTATTGTCATAAGCCGTTTCTAATAACGAATCTTTCTTTTTTGCATTTGATTTTAAATACTTTCCAATTTCACTAATAAATTCTCTTGAGGTATAGCTTCTTGGTTCTAATTTATCTGCTATTTCACATATTGTTTTATCACACATTTGTAACTCTTCTTCATCTATATAAGTGTCATAAATTCTATCTATATAGTTGTCTCTCAATTCTGCGTCATTCTTAAATTGTGATCCCTGGTAGTGTTTAAAACCGAGTGCTTCAAAAAAATCCATATCAATGATTGATGCACCTGTTGCAACTATAGCATCCACCATATTGTACTTAATCATATCTCTATAAATATTCATACAGCCTGCTGCTGATGTGGAGCCAGCTAAAGTTAGAAATACTGTACAATCATTATCTTTTATCATATCATTAAATATATTTGCTGCATTTGCAGTTTCTCTAGAAACGAACGACATTTTTTCCATAGAGGAAATTATTTTTCTTGAATCGAAAGAAGTTATATCAATGTGTTCTACAGGATATTTTAAAAGATCACTTTTACTATTGTGACCTAATTTTTTCTTTTCAGACATTTAGGCAACGAGGAACTCTTTTGATATTTTTTTGTCATACATAGACATTATGGGGTTATCTTCTACCTCATAAATTTCATCAGAATAAAAACCATTAAATTCTGTTCTGAATGTAAGTCCATATGCTCCTAATTGACCTAATTCTATATAATCATTTTCTTTTATATTATTTGGAAGTACAAAAGGACCCTTCATGTAATCAATACTGTCACATGTTGGTCCATAAAAATCAAACGATGATAATTTTTTAGATGATAATCTTCCAGTACTAATTTTTTTAGATGGATATACTATATTTGGCACTCCAGCATCAAATAAAGTCCCATAAGTACCATCATTAATAAATAATTTTTGCTTTTTTCTTAAAATAACTTTAACTATAGTTGAACCACTTTCTGCTACAATTGCTCTTCCTGGTTCACAAATAATTTCAGGAGTTTTAGTTAAATTAAGATTTTTTAAACTCTTATTTATTTCCTCAAAATAACTATCAAGTGATTGTGGAATAAGATCAGGATAAATAGTTGGAAAACCACCGCCAATATTTATACAATCAGGTATTATTTTTGTTTTTTTAATTATTTTACCTATTTCTGAAATTCCTTTTGCATATGATATTGGATGCATACATTGCGAACCAACATGAAAACTAAGACCAATTTTTTTTGAATATTGTTTTGTTAACCTGAAAAGTCCAACAGCTTCAGATACAGAAGCTCCAAATTTTTTCGATAAATCTATTTCCGCATGTTCATTAGATACCGCAATACGAACAAATAATTCTAAATCTTTTGCATTTTTTGTACTCTCTATTATTTTGATTAATTCATCTTTTGTGTCTAGTGAAAATGTTTTAATACCATATTTAAAATAAGCTTCTTCAATACTTTCTCTGCTTTTAACAGTATGCATATAAGAACAGTTAGCGTTAGGGTCTAAATTCTTAATAGCTTTTATCTCGTTAATTGATGCTACATCAAAATTTTTAATCCCACTGTGTAAAACCGTTTTTAACACTTCTGGATGAGGATTTGTTTTAACTGCGTATAATATTTTTCCTGGGAATTTTTTCTGAAAGAATTTAGAAGCAACATTAATAGTATGCTTTCTAATGCAATACACCGGTTTGTTTGGCTTCAGTTGATTAATTAATTCTTCAACTGATTTAAATTTTTTCATTTAAGCTCCAAAAAAAACTTAATAAAAAAAATTTGCATAACATTTATGCAAATTTCGTATAATTGCGACTTTTAGTGAATTATCCTTTAATGTAAAGCAAATAATGACCTGTTTATAAACAAGTTAAAGGTTGTAATATTAATTATAATCACCATATGGTGTCATATGAATTCAACAGAAAATGTTAAAAAAATTACAGATTTTTCAAATAAATCTTTATTAATCGTTGATGACGATAATCCTTTTAGAGAAAGACTTGCTAGAGCAATGGAAAAAAAGGGCTTTGAGGTTTCACAAGCTGAAGGTGTAAAAGTAGGAATTGAGGTGGTTAAATCAAAAAAACCTGCTTTTGCTGTAGTTGACCTAAGACTAGATGATGGAAATGGATTAGAAGTTGTAAAACAAATTCAAACTACGAATCCTGATAGTAGAATAATTATGTTAACTGGATACGGAAATATTTCAACTGCAGTTGCAGCCATAAAAGAGGGAGCGATTGATTATCTAGCAAAACCTGCCGATGCAGATGATGTAGAAAAAGCTCTTTTAGCAAATCCAAATAAAAAACCAGCACCTCCTGAAAACCCTATGTCAGCTGATAGAGTTAAATGGGAACACATTCATAGAGTCTTTGAGCTTTGTAATAGAAATGTATCCGAAACTGCAAGAAGATTAAAAATGCATAGGAGAACTTTACAAAGAATACTTTCTAAAAGATCTCCTAAATAAAAGATCTTAATTTTATAATTTTTTTTGTTAATAGAGTTAAAATTAATATTTTTAAGAATTCTGCTGGCAAGAATGGAATGGCACCAAGTTGAAAAATTGGTTTATCCCAACCAATTAAAACACCTAGCCAAATTAAACCTAAAATATAAATTGTAGAAACAGATAAAATTAATTTAAAAAATATCATAAAAATATTTTTTTTTAGGTCCAAATATCCTGCTAAAAAAACTGCAAATAAAAATCCCAAAAGATATCCCATTGTGGGTCCTGTAAAATAAGTTATCCCCACTCCTCTTTCAGGTGAATTAGAAAATACTGGTAACCCAATAATACCTTCAACTAAATATAATCCAACTATAGATAAACCAATTTTATATCCAAAAGCTACACCAAAAAATAAAACCATAAATGTTTGCATAGTCATAGGTACTGGATAAAATGGTATTTTGAATTTGGCTGAAACTGTCAGTAAAGCAGTACCTAAAATTATAACAACTAAAGATTTTATATATTTTTGATTTTGAAGTGTTTTAATATTTTCCATATTCAAAATTTACTATTAATTTATATAAATTACTAGGAATTTGTAAGTCTTATAAAAACATCTTCTAACTTACCATCATCGGTGGAAATATCTAAGATAGCAGCTTTTTGCATATTAATAAAAGATATAATTTCATTAATATTTGTTTTATTTTTTTCATAAGAAATCGTTAGTATATTGTCGTCGTATTTAATTAATTTTAAAGACACCACTGATTCATTTTTAATTTCAATTTTTTTATTTAAAGTAAATTTTACTATTTTGGTCTTGATTCTTTTCAACAAATTTTCAGTACTATCTAAAGCTACCAAACTTCCCTTATTTATTATTGCAATTCGATCACACATTTCTTCTGCTTCGTATAAATAATGAGTGGTTAAAATTATTGTTACTCCTTGTTTATTCAATAATTTTACATTTTGCCAAAGTTTATTTCTAAGTTCTATATCAACACCTGCTGTTGGCTCATCAAGAATAATAATAGGTGGTTGATGAACAAGAGCTTTAGCAACCAAAAGTCTTCTTTTCATACCTCCTGATAAACTTCTAGAATAACTTTTTGCTTGTGTTTCTAAAGAAACTAATTTTAAAATTGTGTCAGTTATTCTCTCTTTTTTTTTTACACCATATAAACCTGCTTGTAACTCAAGAAGCTGTCTTGGAGTGAAAAATGGATCAATATTTACTTCTTGTGGTACTATACCAATTGATGCTTTTACTTGTCTTGGATTTTTATCTAAGTCAAAACCCCAAACTATTACATTACCAGATGTTTTAAATATCGATCCACCAAGTATATTTATAAAAGTGCTTTTGCCAGCTCCATTGGGCCCTAATAGGCCAAAAATTTCTCCTTGTTTCACTTCTAAGTTTAAATCTTTTAAGGCATGTATAGATTCAACCGTGGAAGATCTTTTTTTTGAATAAATTTTGTTTAAGTTTTTTATATTTAATACATTTTCTTCATTCATATAGATTGATACCTTTACAACATTCACCCAAATTAGGATAACATTATTTATATGGATAAAATAAAAAAAACTGATCATTTTTATCTTATAGACGGCTCAGGTTATATATTCAGAGCTTACTACGCCTTACCTCCACTAAGTAGAAAAAGTGATGGAATGCCAACAGGTGCGGTTAGTGGTTTTTGTAACATGTTGTTTAAGCTACTAGAAGACTCAAAGTCTAATGAAAATAAAGACAGACCCACACATTTTGCGGTTATCTTTGACTCTGCAAGAAAAAATTTTAGAAATGAAATTTATTCAGAATATAAAGCTAATAGATCTGATGCACCTGACGATCTAATTCCTCAGTTTGAATTTATACGTAAATCAGTAGAGGCATTTAACCTGCCATCCATAGAAATGATTAATTATGAAGCAGATGATTTAATTGCTACTTACGTTGAACAAATTTTGAAAATTGGTGCGAAAGTAACTATTGTTTCATCTGATAAAGATTTAATGCAACTTTATAAAAATAGTGTTCGAATTTATGATCCCATGAAAAATAAGTTTATAAATAAAGACGACATCGATAAAAAATTTGGAGTTATTCCAGAAAAAATTATAGATGTACAAGCATTAGCTGGTGATACAAGCGATAATGTGCCTGGTGTCCCCGGAATAGGAGTAAAAACTGCTGCAGAACTTATAAATAAGTACGATAATCTTGAAAACTTACTAAATAATGCAGAAAAAATAAAACAAAATAAAAGAAGAGAAACTCTAATTGAAAATAAAGATAAGGCAATACTAAGTAAAAAACTTGTTACTTTAAAAAAGGATGTTCCAGTAAAAAATAAAATAGAAGAATTTAAACTTAGAGAAATTGATAAACATAAACTTTATTCTTTCATGCGAGAGATGGAATTTAACAGACTATTAAGTTCAGTAATTTCCTTTTATGGAGATATTGGTTTTTCAGAGGATAAAAAAAATAATAAATTAATTGATAAATTTTCTAAAATAAGTAACAAAAATTATATATTAATTAACAATGATGAAGAAATAAATAGCTGGTTAAAAGAAGCTGAAGAACAGGGAGAAATTGCAATTGATACTGAAACCACATCATTGGACCCACACCAAGCTAGATTGGTAGGTATCTCTCTTTCTATAGCAATTGGTAAATCTTGTTATATTCCTTTAAATCATAAATCGGGAAAAAACTTAAATGAAAAAATTGTTATTAAAAAACTTAAACCAATTTTAGAGGACCAAAGTATTAAAAAAATTGGACAAAACATAAAATTTGATTTTATTGTTTTATTTCATAGAGGTATAAACATGAGTTCCATGGAGGATACTATGCTGATGTCATACGTATTGGATGCAGGTAAAAACAGACATAATATGGATACTCTTTCTGAGATACATTTAAATCATAAAACAATTTCTTTTAAAGATTTGGTTGGAAGTGGAAAAAAGCAAATTAATTTTAGTGAAGTAGATTTAAATAGTGCGAAAAATTATGCAGCTGAAGATGCAGATATTACATACAGACTGTATAAAATTTTTACTCAAAATCTAAAAAATGAAAAACTTAACTCAATTTATGAAATATTTGAGAAACCATTAATTAAAATATTAGCACTTATGGAAATAAAAGGGATAAAAGTAAACAAAGATTTTTTAAGATCTTTATCAATAAAATTTGATAAAAAAATTCAGCTGTTAGAAAAAGAAATTTTTAAAATTTCAAAAAAAGAATTTAAAATTGGATCAACAAAACAGCTAGGAGAAATTATGTATAATGATATGAAGATTTCATCTTTAAAAAAAACTAAAAAAGGTAGTTTTGCAACTAGCGCGTCAGTTTTAGAAGATCTGGCATTTAAAGGACATAAATTACCAAAATTTGTTTTAGATTGGCGTCAGGTTACCAAGCTTAAAAATACTTACTCAGACTCTTTGCAAGAGCATGTAAATCCAAATACTAATAGAGTTCATACTTCTTTTTTGTTGGCTGCTACTACTACTGGAAGATTGGCATCAAGCGACCCAAATTTACAAAATATTCCAATTAAGACTGACGAAGGTAGAGAAATTAGAAGAGCTTTCATAGCTGAAACGAATTCAAGCTTAATATCAGCAGATTATAATCAGATTGAGATGAGAATATTAGCTGATCTTGCAGATGTTGGTGAATTAAAAAAGGCCTTTAAAAATAAAGAGGACATTCATTCATTAACAGCAAGCCAAGTATTTAATAAAAGTATTAAAAATATAGATAAGGATATGAGAAGAAAAGCAAAAGCAATTAATTTTGGAATAATTTATGGAATTTCTCAATATGGATTAGCAAAACAAATAAATGTTTCAAACGTAGAAGCTGAAGATTTTTTAAAATCTTACTTCATTAAGTTTCCAGAAATTAAAAATTATATGGAACAGACAATTAAATCTTGCAGAAAAAATGGATATGTAAAAAATATTTTTGGAAGAAAAACACACATCACAGGTATTAATGATAAAAATTACAACGTTCGGAATTTTCAAGAGAGAGCTGCCATAAATGCACCAATTCAAGGTTCAGCGTCAGAATTAATGAGATTAGCAATGATTAGAATAAGTAAAAAATTTAAAGAATTAAAAAAAGAAAATTGTAATATTCTTCTGCAGATTCATGATGAGTTAATATTTGAGTCAAAAAAAGACTCAGTCGAAAAATATATAAAAATTATAAAAGATGAAATGACCAGCGTAAAAGATAGTGAGCTTCATTCTTTTTCTATACCTTTATTAGTTGATATAAATATAGGTAAAAATTGGGGCGACCTACATTAATACAAGTTATTATTGCCCAAATTAGAACAATTTAGTATTTTTAATATTATATATGAAACAAACCATAGCTTTAATTGATGACGATAGAAATATTTTAACTAGCTTAAGTATTGCTCTGGAAAAGGAAGGTTATAAAGTTCAAACTTATTTAGATGGCGAAAGTGCTTTGATTGGACTCACCAGAACTCCTCCAGACTTAGCAGTTGTAGATATAAAAATGCCAAAAATGGATGGAGAGGAATTACTTAAAAAACTCAGAAAAAAAACTTCACTACCAGTTATATTTTTAACATCGAAAGATGATGAAGTAGACGAGCTACTTGGTTTAAAATTAGGTGCAGATGATTTTGTAAAAAAATCTGGTGGATTTTCAATTAAAGTTTTAATTGAAAGAATAAGAGTTCAATTAAGAAAAAAAGATAATTCTAATATCGAAGACTCCAAAAATATTATTTCTCATGGAAAACTCAGATTAGATCCTTCGCAATTAGAGTGTGAGTGGAATGGAGAGCAACTGCCTGATAAATTGACCACAACAGAATTTTTGATTGTACAAGAATTGGCAAAAAGACCAGGCATCATAAAAGAAAGATCTCAACTTATGGATATTGCTTATAGAGAGGATACAGATATAGAAGATAGGACAATTGATAGCCATGTAAAAAGAATACGAAAAAAATTTAAAAAAGTTGATAATAATTTTTCGGCAATAGAGACTAGATATGGAAGTGGATATAGATGGAATACTAATTGATGCTTAGAAACTTTATAAAAAATTTATCTATTTTAAAAAAATTTTTATTTATTAACTTTATAATTTTTACAATTATAATGGGTTTCACTTTTGTTTATTTAAATACTATTCAACCAAATTTAATAAATAAAAAGGTTCAAAATCATATAAAAATTATTAATAACACAACTGATCATTTCCAAAGATTAAATATCAATTTTAATGAGAACGATATTAGAAAATTTTTGTTTTCAACTAGATTTCTTTTTCAAAATATCGAAAGAGTTTTGATATTTGATGATAATTTAAATTTGATTGGAGATACAGATACACTAGATTTAGATCCAAGATCTTTTTCTCAAAGGCTAGAAATTATTGAAACTGAAAGTATTGAAACCAAAAAAGAGGTCGAAAAAAAAAAAGAAAATATAAAAAACGAAAAAAAAATATCTATTAATGATATTTTATTAAATTATACAAAATCTTCTGAGTTAGGAAATCCATATACATTTACCCAAGATAACTATGATCAGTTTCTTTTAACTACAATTCAAAATGTTGTATACGTTGAAAAAAATATTGGTTATATCGCAATTACAGAAAATGCCAATGATATAAGAACAGCAATTAATGAAAGAAAAATATTTATTATTAGAACAGCATTTATTGTTGTACTTGTAATATTAATTTTTTCTTTTGTTTTAAATAGATATTTTTTAAAACCAATTAAAAATTTAGTAAGTTATACAAAAATTATAAAATCAGAGAGCAAAGAAAAAACAAATATAGAAAATTTAAAAAATAGAAATGATGAACTAGGGATTTTGTCAAATTCTTTAGATGAGATGACTCAAGAACTGCATAAGAAAATAAGCACAGCAGAAAATTTTTCAAAAGACTTAGTACATGAGATAAGAAATCCACTAGCTTCATTAAAAAGTGCATCTGAAATTATATCTGAAACTGAAAATATTGATCAAAGGAACAAATTAATAAAAATAGTTTCACATGATATTGAAAGAATTGAGAGATTAATTACAGATTATTCTCAAATGCTTAAAGACGAGGCAGCTATAACACAAGAAAAAATGAAAAGAATTGACCTTAAAAATATAGCCAAGTCTGTTGTTGATGATTTTAATAGCATATATAAATCAAAAAGAGGAATTTCAGTTAAACTTAAGACAAATGGATCAAAAGATTATGTAATATTTGGTATCGAACATAGAATAGAACAGATACTTGCAAATCTACTTGAAAACTCAATTTCCTTTAGTCATGACAATGAAGAAATAGAAGTTGAAATTAATAAACAAAAAGATGGAAAAATAAATTTAAATGTTATTGACCAAGGAGAAGGATTTAAAGAAAGTGATACAAAAAGAATATTTAATAGATTTTATAGTAATAGACCAGAAAATTTTGGTGAACATTCTGGATTAGGATTAAATATTGTTAAGAATTTAGTCGATCTTCATAATGGACAAATTGCTGCATCAAATAATATAAATAAAGGTGCAAAAATAGAAATAATTTTTCCAAAAATATAAAAAAGAAACATTGATTATATCCTATAAAATTGCTAGAAGGCTAGCTTCATGGAAGACTTCAAAGTAAAAGATATTAATCAAGCTGATTTCGGTAGGAAAGAAATTTCTTTAGCTGAAACTGAAATGCCAGGATTAATGGCAATAAGAGAAGAATATAAAAATAAGCACCCACTTAAAGGAGCCAAAATTTTAGGATGTTTGCACATGACTATTCAAACAGCAGTTTTAATCGAAACTTTAGTTGAACTAGGTGCAGAAGTTAGATGGTCTTCTTGTAATATTTTTTCTACACAGGATCATGCAGCAGCAGCTATAGCAAAAGCTGGAATACCAGTTTTTGCATGGAAAGGCGAAACCGAAGAAGAATATTGGTGGTGTGTTAGACAAACAATAGAGGGAAAAAAAGATTGGAAGCCAAACATGATATTAGATGATGGTGGAGATTTAACTGCACTAATGCATAAGGATTATAAAGAATTGATGAAATCTATAAAAGG
The DNA here is from genome assembly GCA_902566805.1 of uncultured Pelagibacteraceae bacterium. Classification (GTDB taxonomy): domain Bacteria; phylum Pseudomonadota; class Alphaproteobacteria; order Pelagibacterales; family Pelagibacteraceae; genus Pelagibacter. The sequence goes on along the minus strand of CACFKJ010000009.1, from coordinate 8,570 downwards.
TCTATCAGAAGAAACTACCACAGGAGTGCTAGCACTAAAAAAAATGGAAAAAGATGGTACATTATTAGTTCCGGCAATAAATGTGAATGATTCGGTTACAAAATCAAAATTTGATAACCTTTATGGGTGTAGAGAAAGTTTAGTAGATGGAATTAAAAGAGCTACCGATGTTATGATGTCAGGTAAAGTAGCAATAGTTGCTGGTTTTGGTGATGTAGGCAAGGGCAGTGCTGCGTCTTTAAGACAAAGTGGTGCAAGAGTTATGATTACAGAAACTGATCCGATTTGTGCTCTACAGGCAGCCATGGAAGGTTATGAGGTTGTTCTAATGGACGAAATGATAAAGCATGCAGACATTGTTGTTACTGCAACGGGAAATAAGGATATAGTTACAGCTGACCATATGCGAGACATGAAGGACAGAGCAATACTTTGCAATATCGGACACTTTGATAATGAAATTCAGGTAGAAGCTTTAAAAAACTATAAATGGGATGAAATAAAACCCCAAGTACATGAGATTACTTTTCCAGATAATAAAAGACTAATTCTTTTAGCCGAAGGTAGACTAGTGAATTTAGGATGTGCGACTGGACACCCAAGCTTTGTTATGAGCGCTTCGTTTACAAATCAAGTTACAGCACAAATTGAGTTGTGGAATAATTCAGATAATTACGAAAATAAAGTTTATGTATTGCCAAAACATCTTGATGAAAAAGTAGCAAGACTTCATCTAGATAAAGTTGGAGCTAAACTGACTAAATTGTCAAAAGATCAAGCAGATTACATCAGTGTAAAACAAGATGGACCCTACAAGCCCGATGCATATCGGTACTAAGATAAAGAAAATCGACATATCATTAGAAAAAAATACTGAAATAATATCTAAAAATATTTCAAACTTTCTTACTAAAGGAGACGTTGTTTATTTGATTGGAGAACTTGGTGTTGGAAAAACAACATTTGTAAGATTTGTAATAAATCATTTGCAAGAAAAGTTTAAACTAGAACCAACAGAAATCCCAAGCCCGACATTTAATATAGTAAATGAATATAAGATTAAAGATTATAAAATAATGCACTACGATTTATATAGAATTAAAGATGATTCTGAACTTAAAAATATCGGTATATTTGAAAATGACAGTGATAGTATATTATTTATTGAGTGGCCCGAGGTTATTAAAAATAAACCAAAAAAATTAATTGAATTAAATTTTAATTATGAAGAAAATTTAAATAAAAGAAACTTAATAATTAATTCAAGTTATAAAAAAAATTTAATTAATGCATTTAGATAAAAATTTATTACAACTTTCAGGCGACGCATCATTCAGAAAATTTTATAGAATTAAAAATAAAAAAAGAGCTATATTAGTATTTTCAGAAAAAGAAAAAAAAAATAACTTACTTATATATGATGCTATAAACAAAGTTTTAATTAAAAATAAAATTAAAGCACCAAAGCTTAAATATCAAAATTATAAAAAAAACTATATTGAAATCGAAGATCTGGGAGATAAATCTGTTTTTGATATTTTAACTAAAAGTAAAGAAAAAATTATATTATATTTTAAAATAATTTCAATTTTATCAAAACTACAAAAAATTAAAAATAAAACAATATTAACATTTAAAAAAAAAAATTATTTAATTCCCAAGTATACAAAAAAAATGCTTTACGAGGAGAGTAAGCTATTTATTGATTGGTATATTCCAACAGTTGTAAAAAAAAAAAATAAAACTATAAATAGTAAAATTAAAAAAATTATTAAAAAATTAATTAATAATTTAAAAATTAAAACAAAAGTTTTCGTTCATAGAGATTTTCATGTTTCTAACATGATGATTTATAAAAATAATATTTTTTTAATAGATAGCCAGGATGCAGTATATGGGAATATTGCTTATGATCTTGCATCGCTAATTGATGATGTAAGAATCAAAACAACATTAAAAGACAAAGAAAAAATATTTTCAAAATTCATAGAAATAAATAAAAAAATTAATATCGAAAAATTTAAAAATGACTTTGAAATATTGTCTGTTTTAAGAAATCTAAAAATCATAGGAATTTTTTCAAGATTATCAATAAGAGATAAAAAAAATAAATATTTAAAATTTATTCCTTATGCTTGGAAATTAATTGAACATAGGACAAAGAATAATTCAAATTTTTATAATTTAAATTTAGTTTTAAATAAATATTTTTCTCACAAGATAAGAGCTAAGTATGAAAATTAATACAGCCTTAATATTATGTGCAGGTTATGGTAAACGGTTGAATCCTATAACTCTAAAAATACCAAAACCTCTTATTAAAATAAATAATATTACCTTATTAGATAAAACTTTAAGTTTGATAGAAAATTTAGATATTAAAAAAATTAAAATAAATACATTTTATTTACAAGAACATATTACTAATTTTATTTCTAATCACCATCTAAAAAAAAATATAGAAATTATCCAAGATGGAACTGAAATCTTAGATACAGGAGGTGGAATTTTAAATCTTATTAAATCATCAAAAGAAAAAGATTTTATAGTTTTTAATCCTGATACGCTATGGAATAAGAATTATATAAGTGTAATAAATAAAATGCAAAAATATTACTTTGAAAATGATATTAAAAATTTATTAATGGTAGTAAATAAAATTAGAAGTTTCGACAAAAGATTTAAGGGAGACTTTAGTCTTAGTAAAAATAAGTTAAATAAATCAAATATAAATGAATATATCTATACTGGTTGTCAAATAATAAATAAAAATTTATTTAAAGATATAAAAGATTTATCGTTTTCAATATCAAAAATTTGGAAGATTCTTCTTGATAAAAATTTATTATACGGTGTAGAAAGTGAACAAGAGTTCATTCATCTTACAGATTTGGAGATTTATAATGATTTGTCAAAAAACAATTAAATTATTTGCTCTTTCTTTATCTAAATAGTTACAATTTTTTATTATAGTATTATCATCAAATTCTATAAATAATGGATTTCCAGTTGGAATCTCTAATTTTGATATTTCATCATCTTTTAAATTAAATAAATATTTACAGATTGCTCTAATTGAATTTCCATGTGCTGACACAAGTATATTGTTTCTCTTTATTAACTTGCTTAATATTTCTTTTTTAAAATATGGAAAAACTCTTTCGTATGTATCTTTAAGAGACTCAGTGTCAGGAATATTTTGATTTGGTATATTTTTATATGTTTCAATATTTAAAGGATGATAAGGATTATTTTTATTTAATGGATCAGGTGCAATGTTCCAAGATCTCCTAAATTCATGTACCTTTTTTTCACCAAGTTTTTTTTTCATTTCATCTTTATTTAGACCCGTTAGTGCACCATAATGTCTTTCATTAAGCTGCCACGCCTTAATAATGTTTATATCTTTTATTCTCATAGTATTCAGAATTAAATTAAGTGTATTTATTGCTCTTTTTTGATAAGAGGTAAAAAAATAGTCAATTTTTAATTTTTTTTCTTTTATTAGCTCACCTGATTTACATGCTTCAAGCTTTCCGCGAGGTGCCAAATCTACATCTACCCATCCAGTGAATCTATTTTCTAAATTCCATTCACTTTGACCATGTCTTACTAGTATTAAATAACTCACATCATTGATAATACATACATAATTTTATTCCTACAAGAGTATTTAGATTAAAAGTTATTTTTTAATAAATTTATTATTGTAATGTTCTAAGCATTAATGTTAAAGTTATTAAGTATAGGAGATTAAATGAGTACTTTTGATGAAAGAAAAAAAAGTTTTGAAAAAAAATTTGCACATGATGAAGAATTACAATTTAAAGTAAGTGCTAAAAGAAATAAATATATTGGTCAATGGGTATCTCAAATTTTGGGATATAATTCTGATCAAGAAAAAGAGTATATACAAACAGTCATAAAAGCAGATTTTGCTGAAGCTGGTGATCAAGATGTGTTTAGAAAAGTAAAAAAAGACTTAGAAATTCACAATATTTCAGATGATGAAATCAGAAAAAAAATGGATGAGCTTAATGAAAAAGCTAAATCTGATTTTAAGTAGCATCACCATATTACTAATATCTGCCTGTTCGTCTATACCAAAAAATACTGCTGATGGGTGTTCGATATTTTCTGAAAGATATCTTTGGTATAAACATGCTAGAAAGACAGAACAAAAATGGGGAACTCCAATTTATCTTCAACTAGCATTTATTAAAATGGAGTCAGATTTTGATTGGCTTGCAAAACCAAAAAGGAAAAAAATTTTTAAAATAATTCCTTACAAAAGACCTTCAAGTTCTTTTGGCTACTCTCAAGCAATAAAAGGAACTTGGAAACAGTACAAAAATGAAACTGGAAATAAATTTGCTACAAGAACTAGATTTAAAGATAGTGTTGATTTTATTGGATGGTATACAAACAAAACTGAGAAAATTTTAAAGATATCAAAAAAAGATACATTTAGACAATATCTTGCTTATCATGAAGGATGGGGTAATTATAAAAATTACAAAAGTAATCAAAAAGTAATTTTATTAGCAAAAAAGGTTCAAAAACAATCAGAAAAATACAAGAAACAACTTAATGAATGTAGAAAATCTTTAAATAGAAAAAAGTATATTATTTATTAGCGAAGCTGTTTTTTAAGCTCAATATCAATGGAGTCTATTCTTTTAGTATTTTTTGCAAGAATTAAATACATTGTAGGTGTTACGTAAAGTGTAAAAAAAGTAGAGATTATCATTCCGCCAAGAATGGTTGACCCAACTGCAAGCCTTGATCCTTCGCCAGCCCCAGGTCCAATATTTCCAATCACAAGTGGCATCATTGCAATCATCGTACTTATAGAAGTCATTATAATGGGTCTAAATCTAAGCTCACAAGCTTCTCTAACAGCATTTTCTATATTTTTTCCTGAAGCTCTAAGTTGATTTGCGTAATCCACTATTAAAATACTATTTTTGGTAGATATACCAATAAGTATAACCAAAGCAATTTGTGAAAATATATTTATAGAGCTATTCAAAAATAATATAAAAACTAAACCACCAAATACAGCAAGTGGGACAGTTAAAATAATTATAAATGGATGTACGAAAGAATTGAATGTAGCTGCCATAACCAAGTATGCAGTTAAAAGTGCAAGCGCAAATATTATATATAGTTCATTGCTAGTTTCTTTAAGCTCTTCAGATTTACCCTTCCAAGTTATTTGTTTATCGGGAGCAGCTTTAGCCATTGTTTCCTCTAAATATTTAATTGCTTCAGATAATGTATAGTTTTCACTTATATTAGCTGAAATAGTTACGGCTCTTTGTCTATTATATCTCGATAATTTATTTGCGGATCCTTCTTCTTTGAAATCAACTAAATTTGCTAGAGAAATTAAATTGTTTGTAGTTTCTGATCTTACATAAATTTTACTAAGACTCTCTTTGTCTCTTCTATCTTTGAGGTATTGTTGAAGAATGATTGGGTATTCTTTTCCAAGCTTATTAAATTTTGTAACTGTTTTACCTCCATATAAAGTTTCCAAGGCTTGACCAATAGATCTTGTAGAAACACCTAAATCTTTTGCCTTATTTTTATTTATAATTAACTTTACCTCAGGTTTATTTCTTGTGTAGTCTGATTCTATTCTAGATAAATTTTTATTTTGATACATCATTCCAATTATTCTAGATTGAAGTATTTCTAATTCCTCATAAGTATTTCCATATATAACCATCTGCACTGGCTTGTTGTAATTTGAAACCCGAATTGCTTGTGGAGATATTGGGAACGCTAAAGTTTGAGGGACAGTAACTATTTTTCCAATAGCTTTTCTCATAATTGCTTGTGAATTTTCATTTCTATTTTTCCAGTGGTCCAACAAAGAGATTATTAAAAAGCTGTTCTCTGAACCAAACCCAGGAACAATCATTAAAAATTTTTTATATGGGCTTTCTGCATCTTCTAAAAGTGGAATAAGTCTTTTTTCAACATCTTCTGCCCTATCCTGAGTATATTGGAATGAGCTGCCTTCATCTGTAAATCCAATAACTAAGTATGCACCCCTATCTTCCATTGGAAGAAGTTCTTTTTTTGTAAAATTATACAACAATGCCGATCCAATAATCATAAAAATTACAAAACTAACTATAGTTTTTTTTTTATTCAGCCAATATTGAAGTGTATCATTATAAAAATTTAAAAAACCTTTAAAAAATTTATTAAACTTGATAACTAAAAAATTAGTTTTCTGCTTTTTATTTAAAAACTTACTACCAAGCATTGGTGAAAGTGTTAAAGCAACAAATGATGAAACAACAATTGCAAATGAAAGAGCTATTGCAGTTTCTCTAAACAAAGTTCCAGCAATACCTTGAATAAAAATAAGTGGTAAAAAAACTGCAACTAAAATTAAGGTTGTGGCTATAATAGCAAATGTTATCTGTTTTGATCCCTTATAAGCTGCTAGTAAAGGACTTTCACCATTTTCTATTCGCCTATAAATAGCATCGGTCATTATAACTGAGTCATCTGTAATTATTCCAATTGCCAAAATAAAACTCAGTAAAACAAAAATATTAATTGATAAGTCAAATATATATATACCCAAAAATGTTGCAATTAGGCTTACCGGCAATGCAACAGCTGGAACTATCACAGCTTTAAGATTTCCAAGAAACAAATAAATAATTATAACTACCAAAATAAAAGCAATTACAAGAGTTTTGTACACTTCATTAATTGCTGATCCTATGTATGTCGCTCTGTTAAACGCAATTTCAAGATTTAGGCCTTCAGGAAGATTTTTTCTTACCTCTTTAATTTTCTTTTTAATATCTTTCGATAACTCAACTGTTGACGCTCCACTTCTAGCATAAATTCCTATTCCAACAGTTTTAAGATTTAATGCATCTTTACTTTGCGTTCTAAATAAAGCCTTTTCTGAAACTGGACCAAATTCAACATTAGCAATATCTGATAATTTCACTAAATTATTTTTATTTTTTTTTACTGGTAGCTGTTTTAGTTTTTCAAGATCATTATAAGATTTATTTAAATTTATTGTTAAATCTATATTATTTGACTCCAAGGTTCCTGCTGGCAAACTAACATTTTCATTTCTAAAAGCTTGTTCAACTTCTTGGACGGTCAGATCGTTGGCTGCCAATTTAATTGGATCAATCCAAACTCTAACACTTAATTCTCTAAGTCCACCTACTCTCAATCTACCTACATTTTTTACACTAGAAAACTGATCTACCAAATATCTATCAGCATAATCCCCAAGCTCTAAATCACTCCATGTTGAAGATGATAACGCAAGCCACATTGTTGTTGTAAAACCAGCTGCTTGTTTAAGTATTTGTGGAGGTTTTGACTCTGAAGGTAAATTATCAACAATTCTTGCAACTCTTTCTCTTATATCATTTGCGGCATCATCTAAATCTATCTCGGTATCGAACTCAATATTAATTGTACTTTTTCCATTTTCAGATTTAGCATCAATATTTTTTATACCTTCTGCACCACCTATCACTTCCTCAATTACTTGCGTAACTTCTTCATCGACTATAGGTGCTGAAGCAGATTTATAATCTACTTTTACTTGAACTACAGGAGGCTGAAGTCCAGATGGCAACTCTCTAACAGGTAATTTTGAAAAAACAAATATTCCAAATATTACAAGAATTAATGATAATACCCAGGCAACAACCGGTCTTTTTATGCTAATATCAGTTAAGTACATTATTATATAATTTTATTAGCTCTTTTTTTTCCACCCAGATCCATTATTTTGTGAGCCCTTTTCAATAGGTTTAATTTTTCCTCTAGGTCTAACTTTTTTTAATCCCTCGGCTACTATTGTGTCTCCGATTTTAAGCCCTGATAAAACTTCAACATATCCCTCATTTCTTGATCCAATAGTAATTTCTAATTTATTAGCTATATTTTCTTTTGTCACTTTATATACATATGATTTATTCCCCTCTAACATTACGCTCGTATCAGGAATACTTAAGGATTTTCTTTTATCAAAATTAACAATAACTTCTAAAAGAGAACCAGGAATTAATTCAAAATTTTCGTTATTAATTTTAATTCTTGTTAGCAAACTTCTAGTATCGGCATTTATTCTACTTGAGACCGCATCCACAGTTCCTTGATAAGATCTATCCTTATATCCCGCAAATTTAGCGTTGATAGAAAGACCTTTTTTTATTACCGATGCAAATGTTTCAGGGATTTTTATGTCTGAGTATATTATTGAACTATCGTCTAATGTAATAATTATTGAATTTTCAGATCCCAGGATATCTTCAGTCAATCCTCTATAACCGAGAATACCACTGAATGGAGCAATAATATTTTTATCTTTTAGCTTAACAATTACATCACCTTTTTTAACATATTCTTTTAAATTTAAATCAGAAACTAAATTATTCTTTTTGATTCTAAATGATTCAGTTTTTTTAGAAACTGCTGTTCCAAAACTTTCAATCTTCTCAAAAAATTCTTTTTCAGCAACTTTGGTAACTATAATACCTGGCGGAGGTCTTTTGCCATATTTTTTT
>CACFKJ010000008.1 GCA_902566805.1 uncultured Pelagibacteraceae bacterium | reverse complement strand
TCTAAAATTAATTTTGCATCAACTACTTCAATTCCTAACTTATTTAAAGCAGTGACTGCTGGTCCATTGATAACATCAATTGCTACTTTTTTACTTCTAAAATAATTATTAGATAAATCTTTTATTTCATTTACCCATTTTTTAAGCTGAGAACTTGCTTGGTCTCCGTTGCTGAAATAATCCCATGTTATTGATGGTCTAATTTCATCTATTAAATCCAAATGCTTAGATAAAATCTCACAATTGAAATATTCATATAAAATTGTTGGTCCATCAACTGGTACAAAACAATACCTTGTTAAATTATGCATATTGTAAACACTCATGTTCACAGTATCTAAAGCGTACCTAATGTTTACTGGATCGAATAAGATGCAAGCTTCTAAATTATTTTTTACTAATTCTTTTTTTACTCTATCAAGCCTGTAAGATCTTAATTTATCAAAGTTAATTTCGTCCTCATGTAATCTTTTTTTGGTAATAAAATTTACTTTTGATTTTGTGTTAGGTGCAATTTTTCTATTAAATTTCATAATTAAACTATATTAGTTGCTACCCATTTATGGAAGTGATGTGTTGGATTATCCATTACTGGTGAAAAATTTCCACCATTATATGAAGGTGAGCTTCTTCCTTCTTGCATTCCTTCAATAATTCCAACATCTTCTCTTTGGATATCTTTCCACAATTTGTAGTTTTGTTTTCTTAATTTTTTAAATTTTTTTGAATTGGCAGCTTTTTCTCCTACATAATAAATTTCCATGTGTTCTTTAGTAAACTTATAATCTACAGGTTCAAGCCAATATGCATAAAAATGATCTTTATGAATACCAAGCATAACATTGGGAAATAATGCTACATATTCAGCAATATGTTCTTTATTTTTTGGCCAATTAGGAAAGCATGGAAATTTCTCTTTTCCTTTAAACTTTGGATTATAAACTCTAGTACCCTGTCCTGCAAAACGGTTAGGTAGACCTTGAATATGATAATGATCACTTATTTTAGAATATGAATTTAATCCAGGATGCACCCAAGGTAAATGATAGCTTTCACAATAATTCTCAATAGCAAATTTCCAATTACATTTTGCATTTAAATTAAAGTATCCATAATCATTAGAATAAACCATTAATTCTCTATCTTTTGTTGGCCAAAATTTTTCCCATCTATCACTTAAAGGTTTAATATATTTTTCAAAAGGTAATTCGTTTTCACTAAGATTTATAAAAATCATATCAAGCCATACATATGATCTAATTTCCTTTAAACCACTTTCTTCTTTGTTGAATTTACTTGAAGTGTGTTTATTCATTCCACCTATATGTGGTGTGGCAACTAGTTTTCCTGAAGTATCATAAGACCATGAATGGTAAGGGCAGCGTATAAGATTTTTAATTTTGCAGCTTTCTTGCAAAATTTTATATCCACGGTGGCTACAAACATTATGAAATACTCTAATATTATTTTGTTTATCTCTTAAAATCATAATTGGAATACCCAAAAGATCAAAAGGTTTGGCATCACCTTTATTTGGAAAAGAACTTGCCACACCAATAACTACCCACTTATCTTCAAATAATTTTTTTCTTTCTATTTTAGTATATTGATCGCTTGTGTAGCATTCGTTTGGAAGTCCATGAGATTTTTCGATTGGTGCACTTACAACATCTAATTTTTTTTTATTAATTATATTGTAAATTTCAGACATTATTTAATTACTTCGTATAAACCCAGCCAAGCATTTACATCTTTACTTGCAATATAGTTTGACTTAAAAAATTCAACTTCTTTCCATTTATTATCTTTATTTAGTTGTTCTATTTTTTTGTCAAATCCATATTCTTCGTGAATTCCTTCGTTAATAGTAAAACAAATTAATCCTTTGTTTTTTGTTATTCTTATAAACTCATCTAATGCTGGAGGTTTTACGTGTCCAAAAGTAAATGTTCCAACACACATAATAGCATCAAATGTGTTGTCTTCTTCCTCAATTGATTTATTAAGATCAACTTTATCTAATTTTTGATAAAGATCTTTTGGAACTAAATCTAGAAGTTTTTGTGAAAGATCTGCTCCATAAAAATTTTTAAACCCATACTTTTTTAATTCTACACCGACTAGTCCTGTGCCACATCCAGCATCATATATTTTGGCATCTTTATCTTTACAATATTTTATAAATACTTCTGTAGTTTCTTTTGGACCAGTGTAATTCCAATCAACCATATCTTTATCATACTTGTTTCCCTCACCCCACTCGTCATAATACTTCATGACTTCATCAGTTTTTTTTAATTTATAGATAGGTACTTTGTTACCTACATCTTTTTGAGCCATTAACTTCTCATTTTCTGACCACTTGGATCATAAAGTGGTTCTTTGATTATTAAACAATTAAACAAGTCTCCATTAATTTCTACTTGTATACCTTTTTCAGAATTTAATTCTTTTGTATTTAAATATGAAAAAGCAACACTCTTGTTTACAAAATGTGCAAAACCACCGGATGTAACGTAGCCTATACTCTTATCACCTTTTAAAACCGCTTCATTGTAAGTAACATCTATATCGTTGGTCTCTACCATAAGAGGAACTAGTTTACTTTGGCTATTGTCTTTTTTAGCCGATTCTTTTCCTATGAATTCTTTATCCCAGTTAATGAATTTATCTAATCCAGTTTCTTTTGCCGTAAAATCTGGTCTATAATCTAATGTCCATGCACCCCAATTTTTTTCAAGTCTCATAGACATCAACGCTCTTGATCCAAAAGGCTTGATATTAAATTCTTTTCCAGCATTCATTAATTCTTCATACAATTTAATTTGATAATGTGGAGCTACATAGATTTCATAACCCAATTCCCCTGTAAATGATATTCTGTTTACTATAGCTGGCACACCAGCAACAAACATTCTTTTGCTATCTCTAAACTTGAACTTATCATTAGAAACATCTTCTCTGACTAATCTTTGAAGTAAATCTCTAGATTTTGGTCCTGCAATACCTATTCCATGAAAATCATCTGAACGATTTTTATAACTTAAATTAAATTTATTAATATGACTTTCAAACCATCTTCTATGCATTTCTTGTGCTGCTCCAGATCCAAAAATCATAAATTCATTTTCATCTATACAAGAAATAGTAAGATCGCCATAAAGTTTACCTCTATATGTGAGCATTGGGCTTAATGAAATTCTTCCAGGCTTAGGTATTCTCCCTGCCATTATATAATCTAAAAATTTTCTAGCATCAGGTCCTTTAAATTCATGTTTAGAAAAATTTGCAACTTCTATTGCGCCAACATTTTCCCTAACGTTTATAACTTCCTGAGAAACATAATTGTGTGACCTTGATCTTTTTATAGTCGGTTCTTCGTAAGCATCTTCTTTATTTTTTGCAAACCACAAAACATTTTCTAGTCCAAAAGAGTCTCCCATTACAGCTCCTTGTTGTATGAAGCGATCATATAAAGCTGTAGTTTTTTGTTTTCTTCCTTTTGGCAATGTTTCGTTAGGAAAAGTCATAATAAATCTTCTTTCATAGTTTTCAGAGGATTTTATTGTTCCATATTGAGGAGATGCATAATCACCAAACCTTGCAACATCCATTGCCCAAACATCAATAGATGGTTCTCCATCAATTATCCATTCAGCAATGCATTTTCCTACTCCACCACCTTGGCAGAAACCAGCCATTACACCAACTGCTACCCAATAATTTTTCATTCCAGGAACAGGTCCTATTAAGGGACTTCCATCAGGACCAAAAGTGAAAGGTCCATTAACTATATTTTTAATACCAGCTTTTTCTAACGCAGGCATTCTTTCAAAACCAATTGCTAATCTATCTTGTATATTATCAAGCTTAGGTTCTAGTAATTCATGTCCAAAATTCATTGGAGTTCCATCGACCTTCCATGGGGTAGATTTTTGTTCGTAAGTTCCAAGCAACATACCTTTTCCTTCTTGTCTGAAATAAATATTTCCTTCAAAATCAGTTCCAATTGGAAGTCTTTGGTCACCTAAAGCTTCAATTTCTGGAATAGCTTCTGTAATTAAATAATGATGTTCCATAGGTTGGACAGGTAAATTTAATCCAGCTAAGTTACCAACTTCTCTTGCCCATAATCCACCAGCATTAATTACAATCTCTGCATTGATATTTCCTTTGTCAGTGACAACATTCCATGATCCATCTTCTTTTTGTTTAGTGTCTTTAACAACTGTATGTGTATAATATTTTCCACCATGAACTTTTGCTGCTTTTGCAAATGCATAAGTTACTCCTGATGGATCAACTTCTCCATCAATTGGATCCCATAATGCCAAAAGATATCTTGAAGGATCAATTAATGGGTTTTTCTTTTTTACTTCATCAAGTGAAATAAATTCCTGATCTAATCCCATGTATCTTGCTTTTGACCTTTCTCTCTTAAGATATTCGGCCCAAACATCATTTGAAGCTAAGTAAAATCCTCCACTTGGTTTAAATCCACAAGAATGTCCTGACTCTTTCTCTATTTCTTTGTAGAGGCCAATTGTATAAGCCATCATTCTAGAAATATTTGGATCATTAGAGATTACATGAACATTTCCAGCAGCATGCCAAGAAGATCCTGAAGTCAACTCATTCCTCTCAAGAAGAATGCAGTCTTTTAATCCAAATTTAGAGAGATGGTAAAGAATAGAACATCCAACTACACCACCACCAATTATTACCACTTTGGCATTTTTTTCCATTAATATTTGTCTTTCATCATAGTATTTAATTCTAAAAAAGATTTATCTTTTCCATGAAGCCAATGTCTACTCATATCAGGATAATATTTGTATGAGATTGGTTTTCTTCCAAGAGCAACTGACATTTCTCTTACATGGTGAGGTTCAGCTCCACAACAAATTCCAATTAGGTTAATATTTTGTTTTTGACAATCTTTTGCAAACTCAGCCATTTCAAATCTATTGCAATATAAATTATCTAGCGCAACAGGAAAAGCATTACCTCCAGGAATACAATCGCAGCCATGATCGGTTTGATTTAGAAAACCTGGTTGTTCCTCTGTAGTTCTATATGGAACTGGTAAAGCAGCAACATGACATGAAACTTTCTCTCTTATTTCTGGTAAAAGCTTCATCGTCATTTTTGGTCCTCTATAACAATTTAAACCAACTACATCTGCTCCAAGATCTTCCATCATTTTACAAGCATCGCCGGGAGTATGACCTTCTCTAGTTTTATCACCTTTTTTAATTGAAAAATTAGTAACAGCAATTAATCCTTCGTCTTTAATTGCTTTAAGAGCAATTTTCATTTCTTCTGTCCAATTTATTGTTTCAGCAACTATAAAATCAACACCTGCTTCTTTTGCCCAAGCAACTTGTTCTTCATACATTTTCTGGCACTCCAAATGACTTTTTTTATTATTTGGATCATAAATATTTGTATTAGCAACATCACCACAAACTAATAAATCAAGATCTTTAAATTCATCTCTTGCATCTTTAGCAATCTGTAGTGCATTTTTTTGTAAAGGTTCTAATAATTCTTCTTTACCAATTAAACGTAATTTTTCTCTGTGACCATAGTAAGTAAATGCTTGTACAATTTCTGAACCAGCTCTTATAAACTCTCTATGTAATTGAGAAACAACTTCAGGATGTTCTAAAACAACTTCAGGAACAAAAGCTCCAGCTGATAGGTAGCCTCTTCTTTCCATTGCAAATAAATATCCCTCAGCAAAAAGAACAGGTCCTTCGTTAAGTCTTGTAATTAAATCTTTTTTCATATTTCCTCCTTAATTAATTTAATTTTTTATTTTAATTAATTAGATTTTCTGGAAATAGTTTGAATGAAGTCTATAATGAAACCTATTTAAATATATGTGGTCGAACCTCGAATAACCCATAACTATATATTCTTTTATAAATTTTTTAGTCATTATGAACATGTTTAACTTTACATATTAATTTTTTCCTTAGCAAAGACAATATTCACACAACCTATAATTGTATTCCATTTGCTTTTTTTTACTCAATATGTTCTCTTCTTTTTTATTAAATTTAATATGGAGAAAATATGAAAATAAAAAGAATACTTATTTCTGCACTTGTAATATTGGGATTTACTTCATTAAGTAATGTCGCAAATGCAAATTGTGGAAGTCTAGTTATTGCTGAACAAAACTGGGCATCTGCCGAGTTAATGGCTAACGTAGATAAAGTTATTCTGGAGGAAGGTTATGGTTGTGAAGTAGAACTTGTTCCAGGTGCTACTATGCCGACTTTTACTTCTATGAATGATAAAGGTACTCCAGACATGAACCCTGAGCAATGGGCAAATGCTGTATACGAACCTTTAAAAGTAGCAGTTAAAGAAAAAAGAATATTCGTAGCAAATGGAGCTCCGATTACTGGCTTAGGTGAAGGTTGGTGGTTAACTCCAGGATCAATTGAAAAACATCCTGAGTTAAAAGGTATGACAGCTCTTCAAATTTTGGAAAGACCGGATTTATTTCCAGATAAAGAAGATCCGTCAAAAGGAGCTTTTGTTGGATGTCCTGCAGGTTGGGGATGTCAGCTAGCAAATGCAAATTTATTTGTAGCTTATGAAATGGAAAAAAAAGGTTGGAAGTTAATTGATCCAGGTTCTGCTGCAGGTCTAGATGGTACAATTTCTAAAGCATCAGACTCAGGTAAACCTTGGTTTGGTTACTACTGGAACCCTACATCAATGGTTGGTAAATATGGATTAATTCCTGTTGAATTCGGCGTAGAGTTTGCTGGAAGAGATAACTGGGATAACTGTATAATGAAACCAGCTGGTGAATGTGCAAATCCAAAACCAACTGCTTGGACAAAATCAGAAGTTAATTCATTAATTACAAAAAGCTTTAAAGAGAAAGCTGGAAAAGGTCCTACTAAGTATGTAGAGAAAAGAACTTATCCAGGTGAAGTAATGAATGGAATGCTTGTATATATGGCTGATAACCAAGCAAAAGGTTCGGATGCGGCTATTGAGTTTTTAGTTCGTTATCCAGATGTATGGACAAAGTGGGTACCTTCTAATGTTGCAGATAAAATCAGAAAAGGTATTGGTTTATAAAATATAAAACTTAATTTTTTAACGAGCCTATAACTAAATAGGCTCGTTAATTTTTTAGGAATTAAATGGAATTTTTTACTAAATTTCCTGTAATGAAACGTGCTGAACTTGCTGAGTTCAGAAAAAGCATAGACTTTGCTTTTAGAGATTTTTCAAAAGCTTACGGTGATGGAATAGAAGCATTTTTTGATCCATTACTATATTTTTTAGTATGGCTAGAAAAACTAATGATTAATTCACCATGGCCAATAATAATAGGTGTAATTTGTGGACTAGCATGGATTGCATCAAGAAGTTGGAAGCTTGTTTTAGGAACGGCAATATCATTTTTTTTAATAGGTTATTTTGGAATGTGGAAAGATTGTATGGCTACAGTAGCAATAATTACAGTCTGCGTAATCATATGTATGGCCGTAGGTATTCCTGTTGGGGTATTAATGGCACGTTCCGATCGAGTTGAAAAATCAGTTTTACCTATTCTAGATATGATGCAAACTATTCCAAGTTTTGTTTACTTGATTCCAATATTAATGTTACTAGGAATTGGAAAAGTGCCTGGGTTAATTGCTATTTGTATTTATGCAGTCCCTCCAATAATAAGATTAACAAATCTAGGTATAAGAGAAGTAGATAAAGAGACTATTGAAGCTAGTGAAGCCTTTGGAGCAACAAAATTACAAAAATTAAGAACAGTTCAAATACCTCTGGCTCTTCCAACTGTTTTTGCGGGTGTAAACCAAACAATAATGATGGCTTTAGCGATGGTTGTTATTGCATCCATGATAGGAGTTAAAGGTCTAGGAGTCCCTATTTTAAGAGCTGTTTTAAACCAATATCTTGCTCTAGGTCTATTTAATGGACTCGCGATAGTAGCTTTAGCCATAATTTTTGATAGGGCTGCTCAACAATATGGTAAGAGAATACAAAAGCATAGAGGAATGAAGAAGTAGTCTTCTTATCGCATAATCTCGATTTTTATAGACAGATATTTTAAAATAAATAAATATCCAATAATGAATTTTTCTTTAGAAATTGGGCCTAAAACTGACTTAGACACTTTACCATCATTAAAAGATGTATATGTTACTATGCTTCCAGGGGGTGACTATAAAGAAACCTCTGATCAAGCGATTAAATTAGTTCAAAAAGGTTGTAATCCAATACCTCATTTTCCAGCTAGATCTATTGAAAATGATGCACAACTTAAAGAGTATGTTGCTAGGTGCAAAGATGGGGGTGTGAAGCAAGTTCTTGTAATAGGTGGAAGTAGAGAGCCAATTGGAAAATTTGATAGTTCAATTCAGCTTTTGGAGACCGGTTATTTTGAGGGTATCAAGATAGGAATCGCTGGACATCCGGAGGGGAGTCCTGATATATCCGATTCCAAATTGGAGAAAGCTATGAAAGATAAAAAGCCTTACGCTGACTATATAGTAACTCAATGGTTATTAGATACTCAGTTAATCATAGATTTCATTTCTAAACAAACAGTTCCAGTACATGTGGGAATTACTGGACCACTAAAAATAACTAGCTTAATAAAATTTGCTAATATTGTAGGTGCTAAAAATTCCTTAAACTTTCTTAAATCTAATTTTAGTAAGGCATTAGATTTAATGAAACCTAGAGACCCTAATGATTTAATTGGGAAAGTTAAATCGCATACTGATTTCTTCCACATTTATACATTCGGCGGCTTGAAGGAAACTAACAAGTGGTTGATGGAGAACAAATATGTCTAACGAATTTGACTATACAAAACTAAAACATGCAACTTCTGTGGATCAATCTGATCGAGAAGTTCCATATAACTTAAGACAAAGTGGGCCTACAAAAGTTGAGATGTTAATTTCAACAAGAGTAAGAAAATCACCTTACTGGCATTTATCGATGCAAGCTGGATGTTGGAGAGCGACAGTATACAATAGAATTTACCATCCAAGAGGATATGTAAAACCTGAAGATGGTGGAGCAATGGTTGAATATGATGCAATTGTTAATCACGTAACAATGTGGAATGTTGCGGTTGAAAGACAAATTAGAGTTAAAGGACCAGATGCAGAAAAATTTACTGATTATGTAATAACTAGAGATGCAACAAAAATCTCACCAATGAGAGCAAGGTATGTAATTTTATGCAATGCTTATGGTGGAGTTTTAAATGATCCAATTCTTCTTAGAATTTCAAAAGATGAATTTTGGTTTTCACTATCAGACTCTGATATTGGTATGTATCTTCAAGGTGTAAACCATGATGGAAAATTTAATTGTACTATTGAAGAAATTGATGCTTGTCCTGTACAAATTCAAGGACCTAAATCAAAAGCTTTAATGAAAGATTTACTTGGCGATCAAGTTGATCTAGATAATATGCCATTCTACGGATTAGCAGAAGTTAATGTTGCTGGTAGAAGTTGTGTAATTTCTCAATCTGGTTTCTCAGGAGAAGCTGGATATGAAATTTATTTAAGAGATGCAACTTTATATGCGGATGATATGTGGAATGCAGTACTTGAAGCTGGAAAAAAACATAATTTAATGGTTATTGCACCTGCACATCATAGAAGAATTCAAGCAGGGATTCTTTCATGGGGTCAAGATATGGACCATCAGCATAATCCTTTTCAATGTAATTTAGGATATCAAGTTTCTTTATCTGGAAAAGGAGAATGGAATAAAAAATCTGACTATGTAGGAAAAGCAGCTTTAGAAAAAATGGGTGCAGAAATTAAAGCAGGTAAAAAACCTTACAAACTACAATTAGTAGGACTTGAATTGGGTGGAAAGCCAATTGAAGAATATGCTCCTGACTTTTGGTTGATTTCTAATGCAGATGGAGGAGATCCTGTTGGATTTATCACATCTCCTTGGTATCACCCAGAAAAAAAACAAAATATAGCTATGGGATATGTGCCATTTGATGGAACATTAAATGCAAATGGTTTTCCAAAAGGGAAAGTTGGGACCAAATATAAAGTACATTTACCAGCTAAATATTCTGATACACCTGGCACGCCTGTTGATGCAGTAGTAGTAGATATACCTTTTAAAGAGTCTTTCAACGCAAACACAAGAGAAGTTGTAAAAGGCTAACCAGTATTCTTTGTAGGGGGGTATATTCCCCCTACAACATTTGCATAATCTTTATTAATCATTTAATAATTACTTATCCTAGTCAATTTAGGAAACAAATTAATGTTTGCACAATTTTTAAATATTATAGTTAGATCAATTAAATTGGATAGATCTTTATACAGAGAGGCAAAATATTTTGGTGAAGCAGGAATATATTTTGCTGGGTTAGTTATGATACTTGATGGTGTTGCTGGAGCAGTAGCAGCAAACACTATTATAAAAACATCAATTGGTGTTTCAGGTCTTACAGCAATATTTACTTGGTTTATTTGGTCCATATTAGTTTATGTAATTGGCGTTAAATTATTTTCTGACAAGGAAAATAGAATTCCATTTAAAAAAGTACTTATCGCTGTTGGATATGCACATGCACCTGGAATACTAAGGTTTTTTGCTGTTACTCCAGAGTTTGTTATACCAATAATATTTTTAACTCAATTATGGATATTTGCATCACTAATTATTTCTTTAAAGCAAATTTTAAATTTGAAATCTAATTTGAAATCTTTTGGAATTGTATTTTTATCTTTTCTGATTATTGCTTTTTTATCTATTTCATTTGTAATGAGCAGAATGAATGCTCTACCAGTAAGTAATATTAGCTAAATAGGAAATAATGTTTTTGATGTTTTACAAGAGTCACATACTTTGAAACTATTTAAAATAAGATTTTGAGAAACCGTTTCATCTATTTTTTTACATTCTTCACAAATATTATCTAGGTCTTTCAAGTCATTTTCTTTTACTTGTTTAAAATCAGAATTATCAGTCATTATCTGTTAGACCTGCTCCTGCAGCTACTTCCTTGAGTTCATCACTTTCCTCGACGAATGTATCTTCTGATAATTTATATAACTCTTTCCATTCATCTTCTGAAAATAAATTTACATTTTCTAGAAATTTAATATTTATAGACTTTGATTTTTCTAATACATCTTTACCTGAAAAATTTGAATATATTGATTGATTAAAATTTAATAGCAAGTTTTGTCCATCAATTTTCAATAGTATTTTCTTTCCTGAAATATAAGATGCGCGACTTATAAAAGGTATCAAAAGAACTGGGTAAGCAATATTACTAATTGAAATTTCACTTAGCTCTTCCATATGCGATATTTGATTTAAAAAGTTCAAACCAGCTGAAATTGGACAATATGGTATTGATGAAGAGTTATCTTTTGAAATTAAATTAATGTTTTGAAACTTTTGTTTGTTATATACCTTGAAGTAACTATTTAAATTTCTTACTCCAGAAATTCCTAACATTTCGAGTAATCTTATACATTTCCCAATTTCTTCAGAGTCTCCCCAAGAAAATCCGATAGCTTTGCTCGCTCTTTTTACTGTAGTGTCTATTTCGCTATAACTTTTCATTAATTTAATGAATTATAAATCCACTGTTCGCTAAATGAGTTAAGCTCATTTGGAAGTGGAGCACCTTGGAACATACATATTCTTAACCATTTATCTGATCTTGGATCAAATTTATTAGCACCAAAGAAAGATAATTTTAATCTCAACATATCAATTGGGATTAATTTTGAACCAATAATATTGTCTTGAATTTCAGCATAGGGAAATTTCTCTACAATAAATGCTCTTCTTACAACATGTCTAAGTTCACTATTTTTAATTAAAAAATTCCCGACTGACGAGCTATTTTTTTCATTAGATATTTTTTGATATAGCCTTTTAATATCTCTTGCTATTGCTAAAGGTTGTTCCAGTTCAGATCCTTTTTGCAAATATCTATCAGCCAGTCTTGGTTCTTCTTTATTTTTTGAAATAAACCAAAAATTTTGATTACTTTGCTTATCTGAAAAATCAATTTTTAATATTTCTGAGTAATTATTTTCCAAAATATTTCTAAGCTCTTGAATAGTTCTACTTGTAGGAATTTCAAAATATTCATCTTCGTCAGAGCTCATTTCATTTATCATTGGTTTAACTATATTATCGTAAGGCTCCATCATTAAAGATACAATATATTCTATACCTTCATCAGTTAAATTATTCTCGGCCCAATTATATATATCATTAAATAAATATTCTTTATTAATATCTAATTGATTATTTAGATATTTAGAAAATTTTTCTAAATCAATTTTTAATTCATTAATTTTTTTTATTTGAAATTCACTTTCAGTTTTCCAGTTTTCAATATTTTTTTGAGATTTTATTAAACAATTTCTAAATAATTCTAATTCTTTTGGGTCAACATTTTTAATTTCTCTAATTTTTTTAAGTACTGTCTCTTTAGCAAGTATCCAATTATTCAAGAGAGTTGGATGATTTACAATAAAAGGTGCCATGCCAAGTCCAGTTGAATTGCCAATTCCCAAATTTCTGCAAATATCTGGATCTAGTTCAACTGCTTTTTTTGGATTTTTATTTTTTGCAATATGATTTACTTGGTCAAAAGTAAATTGCCTAACTAAATAAACTAGCATCATTTCTAATCTAAAAGGTCCATTTATTTCTTTTCTATTCTTAATTCTAAATCTATCTGCGAGGCCAAATTTACCTGATCCATAGACTGCTGTCGTTCTATATAAATAACCAACTTTAGATAAAATATTTTTATCTGGTTGAACTCCATTAGATAAACTTTCAACAACATGTTCAAAAATTCTCAAAGATTTATTTGCTCTTGAAAGAGTGAGCTCTTTATAAGAAACTCTTCCAACTTCTTGTTTTGGTACGTTTTCCGATAAACGGTCTAGGTCAAGTTTAGTTGGTATCCCATCATGTAAAGTGAATGCAGCATCCCATTTTGTTGCAATAACTCTGTCTGATCTTTCATCATCATTTATTTTATTTGCAAAACAAACTAAAGAATAAATTCTTTTTTTTTTTTGAAATGAATATACCGCTCTACCATAACCATATTCATCTAAATCAAACAAATCTCTTTTATATTTCCAATCCTTAAATTCATTTAAAAAAGATCTTAAAAAAGATAATTTAGTTTGATGAAAGGAACCTAGTTTTGATAATTTCATTACAAATTTTGGCTCTCTTAGTTGCACTTTCATTTGTGAATACCTTTATAAAAATTAAACCAATTATTTCCTAATATACCGTAAACTTCCTGGATGCTAAATCCAATTTTAATTAATCCATTTTCTATATTTTTAAATCCTCTTGCGTCTGTAAACCATTCTGGTTGTTTTGGAAAACCAGATTTTTCTTTTGTTCCCTCTCCGTAGTTTTTTGTTTTAGCCCACGTTCCATTTCTCATCCATTCAACTACACTGTCAGGCTGATTTAAACAAAGGTCAGATCCAATACCTATATTTTTTACACCCATTATTTCTGCTGTTCTAGCAGCCATTTCACAAAAACTTTCAATTGTACAATCTGATTTATCTTTTAAATGGTGAGCATATAAAGATAATCCTAACATTCCTCCACTGTCTGATAAAGTTTTCAATAATTCATCAGATTTATTTCTTATAGCTTTATACCAAAAATTTGGATTAGCATGAGTAATAGCAATAGGTTTTTGGCTAAGCTCAATTGCATCGTATGTGCTTTTCTCTGCAGAATGGGACATGTCTACAACTATGCCCAGTCTGTTCATTTCTTTGATTACTTCTTTACCAAAGTTTGTAACACCACTATCATTTTTTTCGTAACATCCGGTCGCTAAAAGGGATTGATTATTATATGTGAGTTGCATAAATCTACATCCAGATTCATAAACTTTTTCCACTAATTCAATATCGTCCTCTATAGGAGAGCAATTTTGAAAACCAAAAAATATCGCTGTTTTATTTTCATTCTTTGCTTTTTCGATATCTTTAAAATCTTTACCTAAAAAAATTAAATCTTTATTATTTTTGAACAAATTGTTCCATTCTTCAACTTTTTTTTGAAACTCTTTATAGTCTTCGTGATAAACTACAGTAACATGAACAGCATCTAATCCTGCTTCACGATTAATTTCGAATACTTCCCTAGACCAATTGCAGTACTGTAAATTATCAATTTTATAATTCATAAGAATAAATATATATTAGTAGGCAAATATTTGATATTAAAAGATATAAATGTCTCATAAAAAAAATCAATGTAAAGTAACCATAGTTATGGGCAGTCAGTCAGACTACTCAACTATGAAATATTGTTCTGAAGTACTTAAAATATTAAAAGTAAAGCATGAGTCAAAAATTGTATCAGCACACAGAACACCAGATAGAATGTATAAATTTGCAAAAACTGCAGAGAAAAATAACATTTCTGTAATAATTGCTGGAGCCGGAGGATCGGCACATCTTCCAGGAATGATAGCTGCAATAACAAGAATACCTGTCATAGGCGTTCCAATAGAGAGTAAAAAATTAAAAGGGCTTGATAGTTTGCTTTCAATTGTTCAAATGCCTAAGGGGATACCTGTTGGAACGGTTGCAATAGGTAGAGATGGAGCAATAAATGCTGGTTTATTAGCTGCATCAATAATTTCTTTGAGTGATTTAAAAATAAAAAAAAATTTAAATCTTTGGAGAAAAAAACAATCTAAAGCTGTGAACAAAAAACCAAGGTAAATGGTTGAAAATTTAGGAATCATTGGTGGTGGCCAACTAGGAAGTTTATTATGTACGGCAGCAAAAAAGCTAAACATAAAAACAATAATTTTTTCTGATGATGAAAATGCTCCTGCTCGAAATTTTTGTAACGAATTTATTTTTGGAGAATATGACGATCAAGAAAAAATTAATTTATTTACTAGCAAAGTAGATTTAGTTACTTTTGAATTTGAAAATATACCTGTTGAAACATTAAAACTAATAAATGAAGTAAAGAAAGTATTACCAAAACCTAGAATTAATAAAATAATTCAAAATAGACTTTCTGAGAAAGATTTTGTTAACAAATTAAATATTAGGACGACATCATACGTAGGTGTTAAAAATGAAAATGAATTAAGATCTAATGTAAATTTAATTCCAGGAATACTAAAAACCACTACATTGGGATATGATGGTAAAGGACAATTTAAAATTAACGATGTAAAAGATTTAGAAAGATTAAATATAGATTTTAGTAAAGATTATATTCTAGAAAAATTAGTAAAATTAAAACAAGAAATATCAGTAATTATTACAAGATTTGGACACCAAAAATTCGAAATTTATGAACCTATAGAAAATCATCATGAGGATCAAATTCTAAGAACTTCAAAAATTCCAGCCAACATCAGCGAAAAGATTTCAAATTTATCTATTGATCATGCAACGATAGTTGCTGATGAACTTGATTATATTGGAACATTATGTGTAGAATATTTTATAGATAAAAATGATAATCTTTATTTAAATGAAATTGCTCCTAGAGTGCATAATTCAGGACACTTAACAATAAATTCTCATAATATTAGTCAATTTGAAAATCATATAAGGGCTATATGTGGCCTAGAAAAAATCAAAGTTAAAAAATTACACGATGCAAATATGAAGAACTTGATAGGTGATGAAATTTCAAACTATAGAAACAAAAACTTTAAAGATAGTGAGTTTTTCTTCGATTATTTAAAAAAAGAAATTAAAAACAATAGGAAGATGGGTCATTTAACTACAATTAAATTATAAATAAATATACTAATATTGTATCATAAATGAAAAAATTCCTAATTGCCCTATTGATTATAAATATTTATCCTATTATTTCTTATTCAATGGAAAATAAACCGTACCATCATTTACAAGATGGAACTTTCAGAAATCCTGAAGGATCTCCACAAAGAGACTCATCGTTTAATTGGAGTTTCAAAATATTCAATGAAGAAAAGAAAAAATTAAACATGAATATCCCAGACGACCATGTAATTAAAAAAGATATAGTTTTAAAAAATCTAAAAAAATACGAAAACGAAAACTATATAGCTTGGATAGGTCATGCTACATTTCTAATAAAATTAGGTGAAACTACAATTATTACTGATCCAGTTTTTGAAAAAAATATGGGTCCTTTAATTTTTGGACCAAAAAGATTTGTTGATCCAGCAATAAATTTAAAAGAATTACCTGAGATAAATTTATTTTTATTAACTCATAATCATTATGATCATTTAAGCACAAGAACTATTCAACGATTTCCATATAAAAAAACAAAGGTTTTGACACCTTTAAATCTTGGAAAATATTTTACAAAAAATGGTTATTCAAATGTTAATGAAATGGACTGGTATGATGAAATAAAAGTTAACGATCTAAAAATAACTTTAATGCCAGCAGTACATTGGTCAAAAAGAAGTTTGTGGGATACAAATAAATCACTGTGGGGTAGCTTTTTGATTGAATATCAAAATAAAAAAATTTTTTTTGCAAGTGATACTGGTTATGGAAATATATATAAAGAACTAGGTAATAAATATGGCCCTATAGATCTTACTTTAATTAATATAGGCGCTTATAATTTCTACCCAATGGCATCAATAAAAGATAAATCTATTTACCATACTAATCCTGAGGAAGCTTTGAATATCGGTAAAGATTTAAAAAGTAAAAAGGTTTTAGGAATGCACTGGGGAACTGTAGTTTTATCTCTTGAACCAATATTTGAACCACCAAAAAGATTTAAAAATTCTTCAAAAAAATATGGTTATCATCCGGATGATGCAATTATATTTAAAATAGGACAAGTCGAAAAATTAGAAAATATTTTAAAATAATTATTTTTAAATTTTTTGAATTAATGAAATATTATTATTTGTTGGTTTGTTAACATCTTTTGCTATCTCATAAAAATCTAAACTTGGTTTTTTACAATCTTTTAAAAAAATAGATCCTTCTATTTCAATATTTAAATATTTGTTTATATCTGTTTCATTAAGTATAACTGGTTGTCTATGATGAATTTCGTTTACATTTTCACTTGCTTTCTCAGTTATTAAACAAAACTCATTATTTTGATATATTCCAGCAAAATAAATATTTTTTTTATCTTTTCTTAAAAAATAATATGGTGTTTTATTTTTCTCCTCTCTTTTCCATTCATAAAATCCATCAGCAATTACAACACATCTGCTTAATTTTATTAATTTCTTAAATGATATTTTTTCATTTATAGTCTCAAGTCTTGCATTTATTAAAGGTTTAAAATCTTTATTTTTTGACCACGAAGGAATCATTCCCCACTTCAAATTTTCGAGTGTATTTCCATTTGAATACTTTTTTATAACTGGAAGATTTTGATAAGGATGAGCATTATAGTTTTCTATATCTTGGACTTTTATTGCTGATTTTACAATTTTTTTTGTTTTAGAAACAGGGCTTGTAACTACATATCTTCCACACATAAAATCAAATTTATTTCTTGTTAATTTAAATTTAGATTATATGTTTTTCGAAATTATGAAATCAATAGAAAATAACTTTGATGATCCTCAAGTAAATGAGCTTTTAACAAAACATTTCATTGAATTAAGATCAGTTTCACCTGAAGGTAGTACTCACGTATTAGATATCCCAGGTCTTAAAGATCCAAGTATAAAATTTTGGAGTTTATGGGATGCAAATGAATTAGTTGGTTGTGGTGCTTTAAAACTAATAGAAAAAGATCATGGAGAATTTAAATCCGTAAGGGTAGCCGACAAATTTAGAAAAAGTGGCATGGGTGAAAAAATAATTTCCCACTTAATTGATCAAGCCAAACAGATAGGAATTAAAAAGCTTAGTACTGAAACTGGAGCAGGAGAATTTTTTGCACCTGCTAGAAAACTATTCAAAAAGTTTGGATTTAAAAAATGTAAACCTTTTGCTCATTATCAAGAAGATCCGAACTCATGTTATTATTCTCTAAATATTTAATTAAGAAGATTTAAATCCAAATTCTAAAGATGCATCTGTAATAGAATGGTAAAGAGATTCACCAAAACTACGTAAAGCAAATAATCTAATTTTACATGGATTGTCACTAATCATATCAACTGTAAATGTAATTCCATTGTATGTGGAGTTAATTGAATTATTTTTTTCTAAAGTATTAAAATTAAAAGGACATCCTTTCTTAATAACCTCTATCGCTTCACTTCCCTCTAATTCAATAATAGCACGTGAGTGTGATAAATCTGTTATTGCAAAGTCATTTTCGTTAAATATCTCGGAAATGTTTTTAATTAAATTTTTTTTTGTAGATACTAAAAGCCAGTTTTTTGGACCATTCCATAAAATCCTTGTGTTACTATTACTAGCTACAGTTAATGGTTCATTTTTTAAATTTAAATTATCTATACTAATATCTTCAATTGAAATAGTGGAACTTTTATACTGAACTATTTGAATAATAAGTAAATTTTTAATTTCAGAAATTTTAATTAAATTTTCCTCTTTTTTATTCTCATGATTTCCTTTTAGACCTTTTTCAACAACATTTGATAATGGGGATATAGAAGTCATGATCTTACTCTTTCGCCTTTGGGATCTACATAATGTGAAGACACAATTTCAACAGGAATAGTTTTATTTTTTAACGGAGACATAGCGAATAATTTTTGCCCTATCATATTTTTTCCATCTTTTAAAATTGCTAATGAAAATGGATTGTTATGTTCAACGCTCCAACATGACGCTGAAATATGACCCAGTTTTGGATTTGGTAGTTTTGCTTTTGCATCTTTAACTAGATGAGATCCTTCTGGTATACTTGTTTTTTTATCTAAAGGAACTACTCCTACTACTCTTTGTCTATCTTTAGCAGTAAATGCTTTTCTAATTAATGATCTTTTTCCAATAAAATCTTTCTTTTTACTCACTAACCCGTCTAAACCATTATCATACGGAATTGTTCTTCCGTCTAATTCCGAACCTGCTACATGTCCCATTTCAATTCTTAAAGTTGATAAAGCCTCAGTCCCATAGGGTTGAATTTGAAATTCTTGACCTGCTTCCATTATTTTTTCCCACATAAAGTTACCATTATCCGACTCAACGTTTACTTCGTAAGCAAGTTCACCAGAAAAAGAAATTCTAAATATCCTAGCAGGTACTCCTGATAAATTGCTTTCAACATAACCCATAAACGGTAAACTTTCATTGGAAACATCTAAGTCTTTAAATAATTTTTGCATTAACAGTCTTGATTTTGGTCCTGCGATAGCAGCACCTGCCCACTGCTCTGTTGTTGATACCACATTAACATTTAATTTTGGCCAAACTACCTGTAGGTAATATTCAAGATGAGATAAAACATTTGCTGCTTGTGCAGTAGTTGTAGTCATATGGTAATGATTTTCTGATATTCTTGTAGTTGTTCCATCATCCATTACAATTCCATCTTCTCTTAACATTACTCCATATCTAGCTTTACCAATCGGAAGCTTTAACCAAGCGTTTGTATATACCCTATTTAAAAACTCTGCAGCATCGGGTCCCTTTACATCAATTTTTCCTAATGTGGTTACATCGCATACTCCAACATTTTTTCTTACATTCTCTGCTTCTCTCTTTGATGCAAGAAATAAATTTTCATTTCCACGTTTATAATATCTTGGTCTTAACCAAACTCCAGCGTCTACAAATACGGCATTATTTTTTTCATGCCAAGAATGCATTGGGGATTTTCTTGTTGGTTTAGAATGCTTTCCTATTTCTCTACCAACAATTGCTCCGATACAAACAGGTGTATATGGTGGTCTAAAAGTAGTATGACCAACAGATGGAACTACTTTGTTTTCTATACTTGAAACAAGTTGCAAACCGTTAAGATTACTTGTTTTTCCTTGATCTGTTGCCATCCCTAAAGTTGTATATCTTTTTACATGCTCAATAGATCTATAACCTTCTCTTAATGCAAGCTCAATATCAGTTACGGATACATCATTTTGAAAATCTAAAAATCTTTTATATTTTTTATTTTTAGGAAGTGGGACACACCAAAACTTATCATGTTTTGATTGTTTTTTTTCATAAGACTGCGGTATAGATATTTTATTATCATTTTTTGTTATTTTTTTAGATATTTCATATCCAGCTTCAAATGAAGTTTTTAAAGTATCTTCTAGATTAAAAACTCCATTAGCTGAGCCCAAAGTTGTTTCATTTTGTTTAGATTTTCCAGGTATAAAAGCATCAATTTTTTCATCAAATTTAGTTTTATTTCCTGATTGTGAAGACAAATGTATTGTTGGTGTCCAAAAACCAGATACACATATACAATCACAATTAATATTTTCTATTTTACCTAATTCATTTTTATCTTCAGAAATTTTAGTAATTTCTGCCTTTTTTACTTTTTTATAACCTTTTGCCGCAACTACTACATGAGAAAATCTAATATCAATATCCATTGATACCGCTTCGCTTATAATTTCAGAGTCTGGATTACTTCTTGAATCTAATACTACAGGAGTAATTCCATTTTTTTTAAATTCGATTGCTGTTTCGTAAGCACTATCATTATTTGTAAAAATTAATGGTTTTTTTCCAACAAGAACCCCATAGACTTTTAAATACTCTTTTGCCGCTGATGACAAAACCACTCCAGGTGTATCATTATTTCCAAAAACAATAGGTCTTTCAATTGAGCCTGAAGAAATCGCAACTTCTTTAGCTCTTATATACCAAAGTCTCTGTTTAGGAGTAAATTTTTTAGTCTCGGGTAAGTGATCGCTTATCCTTTCAGACATAACTAACATATTATGATCGTAATATCCAAAAACTTGAGATCTATTTTTAACTGTTACATTTGGCATTTCTTGTAGTTCAGAAATAATTTTTTCAGCCCACTCCTTTCCACTTTGGTTTCCAATGTTAGCTTCGCTAGTTAATAAGCTTCCCCCAAATCTAGGTTTATCTTCAGCTAATATTACTTTAGCGCCATTTTTGGCTGCTGAATAAGCACTTGCTAAACCAGAAGGTCCTGATCCTGTAACAAGTAAATCACAATATTCATACTTATGCTCATATCTTTCTTTGTCATGTTTTTTTGATGCTGATCCAAAACCTGCGGCTTTTCTTATAAATGGCTCATAAATTCTATACCAAAAACTTCGAGGCCACATAAAAGTCTTGTAATAAAAACCTGCAGGTAAAAATATATTTAAAAAATTATTTATTGCACCAATATCAAAATTAACACTTGGCCAGCAATTTACACTTTTTGCCTCTAAGCCTTCAAATAATTCTTGTTCTGTTGCTCTGCAATTTGGATCTGTTTCTCCATTTCTATATAATTGAACAATTGCATATGGTTCATCTACACCAGCTCCAAAAAAACCTCTTGGCCTATGATATTTAAAACTTCTTCCTACCAGATGTACTCCGTTAGCTATTAATGCAGATGCGAGTGTATCTCCCTCATAACCAAAATATTTTTTTCCGTTAAATTTGAAAGAGATTTTTTTATCTCTATTTACTAATCCAACTTTGTCTAATCTATATTCTTGGGACATTATTTTATATCTTCATTAATCGCGGCTGTTCTAAAAATTTCATGTGTGGTTGTATCTCTTTGTACTTTAAACCATTGTCTACATCCTGATATGTGATGCCAAAGCTCTATATGTTTACCTCTTGGACTTTTTCGTAAGTAAACAAATTCATCCCAAATTTTGTCTGATACTTCTTCGTTTAATTCCGGTCTTTTAACATTAGCATCTCCACCATAAGCAAACTCATTTTGAGATCTCATTCCACAATAAGGACACTTAATATATAACATTTATGAAATCCATGTTTTGGTACCAAGGCCTTTTTCATCTATTAAATGACCAGTATTAAATCTACTTAAACTAAAACCAGCATTTAATTCATGAACTCTATCTTGGGCTATTGTGTGAGCAAAAGTCCAACCTGAAACTGGTGTAGCTTTAAACCCTCCATAACACCAACCACAATTCAAGTAAAGACCATCAATATGTGTTTTATCAATAATTGGAGATCCATCCATTGACATATCCATTATACCACCCCAAGTTCTTAGCATTTTTAATTTGCTAAGAAATGGAAACATCGCAATTCCTTCTGTTAAAACATGTTGTAATGTAGGAAGATTTCCTCTTTGTGCGTAACTATTATATCCATCTAAATCTCCACCCATAACCATTTCTCCTTTATCAGATTGGCTACAATAAAAATGTCCAGCACCAAATGTTACTACATGATCTAATATTGGTTTTATCGGTTCTGATACACAAGCTTGCAATAAATGTGTTTCGATTGGTAATGTCATGTTTAACATTTCTGCTAATACCGAAGTACTTCCTGCAACACATAATCCAACTTTTTTTGCTTTTATATTTCCTTTGGAGGTTCTTATTCCTTTTATTTTTCCGTTAGCTATGTCAAATCCACTAACCTCACAATGTTGAATTATATCTACTCCCATTGAATCTGCTTGTCTTGCATAACCCCAAGCTACCGCATCATGTCTTGCGGTTCCCCCGCTTGGTTGCATTAAACCACCAAAAATTGGAAATCTAACATTGTCAGAAAAATCTAACATTGGAACTAATTTTTTTACTTCCTCTCTACCTAATAGAACTGCATCAATTCCATTTAGCCTCATTGAATTTCCTCTTCTCGAATAAGCATTCATCTGGGCATCAGAGTGAGCAAGATTAATTATTCCTCTAGGTGAATACATTACATTAAAATTCAAATCTTGACTCATGCTTCTCCATAGATCCATTCCTTTTTCATAGAACAAACCATTTTCATCATGCATATAATTTGATCTGAGTATTGTAGTATTTCTTCCTACGTTCCCTCCTCCAATCCAGCTTTTTTCAACTAAAGCTACGTTTGTAATATTATGCTCTTTTGCTAGGTAATATGCAGTGGCTAAACCATGTCCACCTCCACCTATAATTATAACATCATATTCACTTTTGGGAGCTGGGTCCTTCCAGGCAACTTCCC
Organism: uncultured Pelagibacteraceae bacterium; assembly: GCA_902566805.1. GTDB lineage: Bacteria > Pseudomonadota > Alphaproteobacteria > Pelagibacterales > Pelagibacteraceae > Pelagibacter. Next base: position 12,280 of record CACFKJ010000008.1, on the reverse strand, counting down.
AGTCTTTGTGCCCTTTTAAAGCATTTTTTATCAGACTAAATACGGAATACTTTTGCATGACTATTTTTTATAATAATAAGTATAAATAGTTCTTTATTTTTTTTATATATATTTTTTAGAACTTTAAAAAATCCTTAAAAAGATATATCAATCCACAAATAATTTGAATGAATATAAAATATCAGAATGGGTAAAATTAAATCGGACATAGAAATAGCTAGAGCAGCTAAAATGAAACCCATACAAGATATTCTTGATGGAATAGATGTGCCAGATAAAGCTGAGGCATATAGTCCAATCGGAAGATACATGGCTAAAATTAAATCTGAGTATCTAGAAAATTTTAAAGATAAAAAAGATGGGAAATTAATTTTAGTTACTGCGATCACGCCAACGCCTGCCGGTGAGGGTAAAACAACTACATCTGTAGGACTTTGTGATGGATTAAATAAAATTGGAAAAAAATCTATAGTTTGTCTTCGTGAACCAAGTTTAGGTCCATCTTTTGGTATGAAAGGTGGAGCAGCTGGTGGTGGATATGCACAAGTTGTTCCAATGGAACAAATTAATTTACATTTCACAGGAGATTTTCATGCAATTACATCTGCTCACAATTTACTGTCTGCATTGATAGATAATCATATTTATTGGGGTAATAAATTAAACATTGATGTTAGAAGAATTGTTTGGAAAAGAGTCATGGATATGAATGATAGATCATTAAGATCAATAGTTGTTGATCTTGGCGGGGTTGCAAATGGATATCCTAGACAAGATGGTTTTGATATTACAGTAGCTTCAGAAATTATGGCTATATTTTGCTTAGCAAAAAATTTGAGAGACTTAGAGGAGAAAATTGGAAATATTACAGTAGCTTATACTAGAGACAAGAAGCCAATTTATGCAAAAGATTTAAATGCTCAAGGTCCAATGACGGTATTATTAAAAGACGCAATTAGACCTAACGTAACTCAAACATTAGAAAATAATCCTGCAATAATTCATGGTGGACCATTTGCAAATATTGCACATGGTTGTAACTCGGTTATTGCTACAAAAACTGGATTAAAACTTTCAGACTATGTTGTAACCGAAGCTGGATTTGGCGCTGATTTAGGAGCCGAAAAATTTATAAATATTAAATGTAGAAAATCAGGTTTAAAACCTGACTGTGTTGTAATAGTAGCAACAATTCGTGCTTTGAAAATGCATGGTGGTGTTGCTAAAGAAGATTTAAAAAATGAAAATGTTAAAGCTCTTAATAAGGGGTTAGTGAATCTAGAAAGACATATAAACAATGTAAGAAAATTTGGTTTACCAGTAGCTGTTGCTGTAAATCATTTTATTACTGACACAGATAAAGAAATCGATGAGATTATGAATTTTTGTAAAACTTTAGGTGTTAAGTCATCTATTTGTTCACATTGGTCAAATGGTGGAGAAGGTACAAAAGATCTAGCAAATATTGTTGTGGATATTTGTAGTAATAAAAACTCATTTAAATATTTATATGAGGACAAATCTCCTTTATTTAAAAAAATACAAACTATTGCTCAAGAAATTTATCATGCAAGTGAAGTTGTGGCCGATACTAAAATTAGAGAACAATTAAAAGATTTTGAATCAAAAGGTTTTGGAAATCTACCAATATGTGTTGCTAAAACTCAGTATAGCTTCTCTACAGATCCAAATTTAAAAGGAGCTCCTTCAGGACATGTGGTTCCTATCCGAGAAGTAAGACTTTCATCTGGGGCAGAATTTATAGTAGTTATCTGTGGATCTATCATGACAATGCCAGGATTGCCAAAAATTCCAGCTGCCGATTCTATTAAAATAAATGATAGTGGAGAAGTTGAGGGTTTATTTTAATTAAGCTGCCTTAAGGTGGTTTAGCCAGTTTTTTAATTCTAACATTCTAGAATTTTTCTCTGATCTTTTAATTTCTTCTTCAATAAAATTAATATGATTTTTAATTTCTTCTTCATCTTTAAAACATTTTCTATCATTAATAAGTCTATCTTTTCTAAATTTTATTAGTGTAATCATTTTATGGTAAGTAATTTCTGGATGATATTGTAAACCCCAAACATCGCTAATACCATGTTTAAAATGTATGCTTTGGACTTTATTGATTTTATTTGAGGCTAGATGAACTGCTCCTTTTGGCAGCATTACTACTTCATCAAAATTGAATGCTGGAGAATTAAATTTTTTTGCTTTAGAAAAATATAAAGGATGATTAATTCCGTCATTATTAATTTCAATATCGTTAGCTATACCTATATGAGCTCCATTAGTAGATTTTTTTACTTGGCCTCCTGCTGCCGTAACTGCTACCTGCATTCCCCAACAAATTGCTAAGATTTTTTTAATGCTTTTAAAACACTCCTTCATAAAAGAAATCTGTCTACGAATTTCAATACAATCATTATATATATTTAAACTACTTCCTCCCCATATCATTCCATCATACTTTTTAATATCTGATATAATTTTATTGAAATTTTTTTCTGAACAAGGATTGAATACTTCAATATTTAAGTCATTAGCATAATGACCTATGCTATCTTGAAGACTTTCTGCATGGGTCTGAATTCCATTTTCTTTGAAGTTATTATTTTCTTTTTCAATATTTCCTTCGACAATCAATAAATTTAAATTTTTCATTAAAATAAAACTCCAGAAATACTATGTTCATATAATTTTTTCATATCGTCAACCGTCATTTTAATTGGATTTGAGGCAGTTGAAGGATCTTCAAGTGCCATTTTTGAGAGTTCTTCTATTTGTTTCTCATTTATTTCTATAACTTCAGAAAGTTTATGCGGTATTTTAAGTTCTTTTCTTAACTCTAAAATCCAATTAACAAAACTGGCAAAATTTTTATCTAAATTAAGATAATCGCATATAGAGATGACTTTCTTTTCTATTAGATTTTTATTGAAAGTTAATACATATGGCATAAAAATTGCATTTGATAGTCCATGATGAATATTAAACTGAGCATTAACTGGATGACTCAATGAATGTATTGCACCTAATCCTTTTTGAAAAGCCGTAGATCCCATGCTTGCTGCTGCGAGTAAATCAGTTCTTGCTTCTAAATCATTTCCATTTTTTACTGCGTTTAATAAAGATTTTTTAATTAATTGCATTCCTTTAATTGCAATTCCATCTGCCATTGGATGAAAACCGGGTGCACAAAAGGCTTCAAGATTGTGAGCTAATGCATCCATTCCTGTTGCGGCAGTCAATCTAGGAGACAAATCAATTGTTAATACTGGATCTAAAATTACTATTGAAGGTAAAATTTTAGGATGAAAAATTATTTTTTTAATTCCTGTTTTTTTATTTATTATTGCTGATGCTCTTCCAGTTTCTGATCCTGTTCCTGCAGTTGTTGGAATCGCAATAATTGGAGCAATTTTTTTTTGGTTTGCTCTTTTCCAATGGTCACCAATATCTTCAAAATCCCAAATTGGTCTTGTTTGTCCAGACATGAATGCTATTGCTTTACCTACATCAAGAGCACTCCCGCCTCCAAAAGCGATCACTCCATTGCATCCATTTTCTTTGAATTTTATTACTCCTTCCTCAACATTTTCTCCAATTGGATTTCCTGCGAAATTTGAAAATATTGTAAAATCATTAAAAATTTTTTTTAGATCTAAAACTATATCTTTAACCATTTCAAGATTTATTAGATCTTTATCTGTTACAAATAATGGTTTGGATATTTCTAAATCATTGCAAGCTTTTGATAAATCTTTAATTCTATTATCCCCTAACCATACAGAAGTGGGATAATTCCAATTAATTTTCATAATAAAATATTATTTCAATTTTCCCTTTTTTGTTAGTAAAATACATTTATAAATTTGAATTTAATGAGGGAAGTTTAATGACAAAAGTAGCAATTATTGGAGCAGGTCCATGTGGTCTCTCAATGTTGAGGTCTTTTGAACAAGCAGAAAAAAAGGGTGAGAAAATACCTGAAATTGTTTGTTTTGAAAAACAAGAGGATTGGGGTGGATTATGGAATTATAGTTGGAGAACTGGTTCCGATCAATATGGCGACCCAGTGCCAAATAGTATGTACAGATATCTTTGGTCAAATGGACCAAAAGAATGTTTAGAATTTGCAGATTATTCTTTTGATGAACATTTTGGGAAAGCTATTCCGTCTTTTCCTCCAAGAGAAGTTTTATACAATTACATTATTGGAAGAGTTAAAAAAGGAAAATTAAAAAATAAAGTTAGATTTAGTCATAGTGTTACTAATGTTAATTTTAAAGGAAATAATTTTGAAGTTACTTCACTCGATAAAAAAAATGAAAAATTCTCTAAAGAAATATTTGATTATGTAGTTGTTTCAACTGGACACTTTTCAGTACCTTTTATACCTGAATACCCGGGAATGAAATCTTTTCCTGGCAGAATAATGCATTCACATGATTTCAGAGATGCTGAAGAATTTAGAGGTAAAAATGTTATTGTATTAGGTAGTAGTTATTCAGCGGAAGATGTAGCTCTCCAATGTCATAAGTATGGAGCGAACACTGTAACCATAGGTTATAGACACAATGCTATGGGATTTAAATGGCCAAGTGGAGTAAAAGAAGTACATTATTTAGATAGATTAGAGGGAAACAAAGCAATTTTTAAAGATGGTCATAAACAAGAAGCTGATGCAATAATATTATGCTCAGGATATCTTCACCATTTTCCTTTCTTAGATGAAGATCTTAAATTAAAGACTCGAAATAGATTATATCCACCGAAATTGTATAAAGGTATTGTTTGGCAAAATAACCACAAATTGCTTTATCTTGGCATGCAAGATCAGTTTCATACGTTTAATATGTTTGATTGTCAGGCGTGGTATGCGAGAGATATAATTATGAATAAAATAAAAATCCCAAATGATGCAGACATAGAAAAAGATATTAATAAATGGGTTGCTTTGGAGGAAAAACTAGAAAATCCAGAACAGATGATTGATTTTCAAACTGAATATACGAAAGAGCTTCATAAATTATCTGATTATCCAAAAATTGACTTTGAATTAATTAGAAAGCATTTTAAAGAATGGGAACATCATAAGGTAGAAAATATTATGACCTATAGAAATAAATCTTTTTCCTCTCCTGTTACTGGTTCTGTTGCTCCTATACACCATACACCTTGGGCAACAGCAATGGACGATTCATTAAAAACTTTTTTAAATAAAGAAAATAAATAGTAATTTATTTTTGTTTTCTAAAAAAAGGTATAAGAAAAGCTACGCAACCAATAAAAAAGAAAATACTTCCAAACATAGCCCAAAAATTACCAATACTCGACATTATAAAACCAATTGCAGATATTAAAAATAAAATCCATCCAATAATATTTATTTTTGTATTATCCATTACCAATCAATTCGTAGTTTTTTATTTTCACAAATACATTCTAAAATACTAAAAAGAAGAGGGAATTTCTTTTTTTCAAAATTTGAAATTAATTTTGGTCCTATATCTATAGCCAATTGAGCTCCTTCCACAGTTATTTCTTTCATAAATTTATTTTTAGCTTCATTGTATAAATATCCTTTTCCTAAAAGCTTTCCCATTTTACTATTTCTTCCACCAGAAACACTTACATACAAATCTCCAAGTCCAGCCAAACCATATACAGTTTCTGGTCTACCTGAATAATACGAAACAATTTCTACCATCTCTGAAATTGATCTATGAATTAAGCTGGCGGCTGTATTTAAATAAAACTTTTCTTGAATATCTTTTGCTGCTGAAGGATTGCTTAAACCTTGCGAACCACCTATTAACATTGAATACAAATTTTTTATTGCAGATGAAAATTCTACTCCTGATATATCATCTGATATCTCACACTTATAATATTCTGTTTCAATTATTTCTTTGATTTTTTTTGCTTCACCAACATCCTTATTTGCAATTATAGTATCCGTCCGCATTTTATTTGCTAACCCTGAGGCTAAACATGGGCCTTTTACAGATGAAATATTTACTTCTTTATGTCCATTTTCATTTAATTTGTATTCTAATTTTTCTGATAGAGTTATTAATTGATCATTATTTATTGATAGACCTTTTGTTAATAGAATTATTGGTATCGCGTCTTTATAAAATTTAGAAATTTCTTCACCTACCCAGTCTATGCCAACTGAGCTAACTGCTACTACGATTATATCTATTCCATTTTTAGTTACTTTGTTTAAATTTTCAAAGTTATGAATATTAATTTTTTCAGGAAGATTTGTATTTATAATGGGATGAAAATTATTTTTAGATTTAATATTTGATATTATCTCATCTTCTAAAAATGTTCCTAATAAAGTAACTTCATTACCATTTTCCACGCATGGTACAGAAAAAGCAGAACCCATGGCTCCTGCCCCTATTATCAAAATTTTTTTCATAATTAAAATTATGCTAAAGTTTTTCTAATTGCTAGTTTCCATCCTTGCAATAAGTTATTTCTCAATGATTTATTTAGTTTTGGATAAAAGATTCTATCCTTTTTCCATATATTCTTTATTTGAGTTAATGACTTAAATTCTCCGGCTTGATATCCGGCAAAAAGAGCAACTCCTAAAGCTGTAGTCTCTAGTATTTTTGGCCTTGTTACTTTTAAATTAATAATATCCGATAAAAATTGAGAAAACCAATTATTGGCAACCATTCCTCCATCAACTTTTAATGCATTAGGTTTTAATCCATCTTTGTTCATTGAATAGAATAGATCATAACTTTGATATGCAACAGACTCTACTACAGCTCTGACTAAACTTTTCCAATCACTGTTTCTGGTTAAACCAGTTATTAATCCTCTTGCATCAGATCTCCAATAAGGAGCACCTATTCCACTAAAAGCAGGTACTATATAAACTCCATCATTATTTTTTTTTGATCTAGCTATATTTTCTGTCTCATAAGCATTATTAATTAATTTTATTTTATCTCTTAACCACTGTATACCAGCTCCAGCAATAAAGATTGATCCTTCCAAAGCAAATGTATTTTTTCCATGTAATCTATAACAAATAGTTGTTAACAATTTATTTTTTGAAAATATCTTTTTTGATCCAGTATTCATAATTACAAAAGCTCCTGTTCCATATGTGCTTTTAATTGATCCTCTTTCAAAACAAGTTTGTCCTACTGCGGCAGCTTGTTGGTCACCTAATACAGCCGAAATTGGTATTTCTTTTCCAATAATTTTTTTATCTGTTAAACCAAAATTATCTGCAGAATTTTGTACTTTAGGTAGAATGTTTAATGGTATTTTTAATTTTTTTAAAATTTCCTTATCCCATTTATTATTATTTATATTAAATAACATTGTTCTACTTGCATTGGTTGCCTCTGTTAAGTGCATTTTACCATTTGTAAGTTTCCAAATCAAATAACTATCTACAGTACCAAATAATAAATTATTAGATTTTAATAATTCTTTTGCTTGTTTTACATTATTCAAAATCCATTTTATTTTTGTAGCAGAAAAGTATGGATCAATAAATAAACCAGTTTTTTTTCTAAAATTTTTTTCATATTTTTTCAATTTTTCACAGTATTTTTGTGTTCGTCTATCTTGCCAAACAATAGCATTGTAAATAGGTTTTCCAGTTTTCTTATTCCAAAGAATAGTTGTTTCTCTTTGATTTGTTATTCCTAAACTAATTATTTTTCCGTTTAAATCTGAAGCTTTTTTAATAACATTTTTCAAAGTTTTCAATGTAGTATTCCAAATCTCCATTGGATCATGTTCTACCCATCCATTTTTTGGAAAATATTGTTTAAACTCTAATTGTGATTTAAACCTTATATTGCCTTTTACATCGAATAGTATAGTTCTTGATGATGTTGTACCTTGATCAATGGCAACAAGAAATTTTTTCACAATTTTAATTTATGCCAAGATGTTTTTTTCTTTTTTCAACCCAAGTTCTAATTAAATTATCAAATATTAAACCTATAAAAGCAACGCAAATTCCAAGTGTGAATCCTATGCCCGCTCCTTTTTTATCAGATAATGCTTTTAGAATATATTGTCCTAAATCCTCGGTTCCAATAAATGCTCCAATGATTACCATAAACAATGCAAATACGATTGTTTGATTTAAACCAAGCATCATGTGAGGAAAAGCTAGAGGAAATTCTATCTTAGTTAATCTTTGAAATTTATTTACACCTGACATTGTTGCAGCGTCATGCAAACCTACAGGAACACTTCTTAGACCTTCAATAGTATACCTTGTTGCAGGTATTGTGGCATAGACTATAACGGCAATTAAAACTGATGTATCGGTTATACCAAAAAGCATCATCACTGGAATTAAGTACACGAACGAAGGAAAAGTTTGAAATATATCGCAAACTCCAAGCATAAAACTTGCAGAATGTTTATTTTGAAAACACAAAGTTCCAACTGTAAATCCAATTATACATGATACAATAACTCCAAAAGTGGCCATGTAGGCTGTAACCAAAGCTCTATCCCACCATGGACTTAATGCTATGAATAAAGTTAATGCACAAACAACTAAAGCAGAACGAATACCACCAATTAAATATCCAGCTCCAACAACTAAAACTATTGTTGCTACAGCTGGCATTCTTAAATACAATGCTCTCATTGGTTGAAGCACATCTTGAATTAACCACGTATTAAATGCTTTTATATAGACAAAGAAGGTATCAAAAATCCAATCAACTCCTTTGTTCCAGAAATCTGCTGTTGATATTCCTTTATTGTGTGGAATTTCAAACAAATAATTGTAACTACCCTTAAACAAAAAAGTTCCAATATATGCAAGTACAATCCCAATAATTACCGTTGCAGCAAAAAATAAAATATTTCTATTTCTTTGTAAAAATGAAAGATTGCCAAAATAATCTGTTTGTTTATTTGCCCAAGCTAGAGACATTTTATCTAAAAGAATTGCAATTAAACTAATACATAATCCAGCTTCTAAGGCTAATCCGATATTCAACTGGTTTAAAGCTAGCAATAAGTTAAAACCTAAACCTTTTGCACCTATAAATGCAGAAATAACCGCCATTGAAAAACACACCATTATGACCTGGTTTACTCCAATTAAGATATCCCTTCTTGCAGTTGGAATTAAAACTTTAAACATTAATTGCCAATTATTACATCCGCTCATTCTACCTGCTTCAATAACTTCAGGTGGTATTGCTCTTAAACCTAAAATTGTTAACAATATCATTGGTGGAACAGCTACAACCATAGTAATAATTACTGCAGCATGATCACCAACTCCAAAAAGAACTAATGCAGGAACTAATACTGCATATTGTGGCATTGTTTGCATAACTAAGAGTATTGGATATAAAGCTTTTTCAATACGTTTGCTCTTAAATGCGGCTATACCTAAACCTAAACCAAAAATAAATGATAGTGGTGCTGCAACTAATATAAAAGAAAGAGTTTGCATTGAAGGTTTCCATTGACCAAAAATAGAAATGTAAACCATGGTTAAGCCTGCAAAAATAGCTAAACCCTTTCCGCTTAATTTATATGAAAGAATTGCTGCACCTGCGGCAACGATAGTCCATGGTAAACCTGGCAACTCTGCCCAAGGGTTTTTGTCTATCCAATCCCAACTTGTAAATGCAACAATGGTTTCAAGTCCACCTAATAAAATCTCTCTAATAAGCTCTATTAAAAACGTCATAAACGCTGTTAAATTTCTACTTATTTGTAAAACTAAAGGTCTTGTTTTGTATTCTTGCGTATCTTCATTCCAAAACTCTATAGGCATCCATTCATTCATTAAGAAAAACAATGAATCATTTATCCAGATAGGTAGCCATCCAAGTAACGGGGGAAGTCTCCAAAATACATCAAAAGCGTAATATCTTACTTCTTTACCAAGAAAGACGAACGAACTTTGGTTAGGATCTTTAACAAATTCTGCTTGGCCCCGTATAAATTTATATGTTTCTGGAACCTCGATTGCAAAACATAATGCAAAAAAAACAACCAATAAAAACAACCATTGAAATAACTTTGGATATTTATTTATAAATTCCATAATCTAATTATTATTTTTTCTTCCTCCAAAAACTGTATTAATTATTTTTGTCGGATTAATAGAGCCAACAATTTTTTTGTTATTATCCACCACTGCAACTGTTTTTTCCTGAGTTAAAATTTTTTCAGCTACATTTTCAATAATTTCATCTTTTAAAACTTTCAAATCACCCAAATTATCAGAAGTAGATGGGTCCATTACATCTTGTATTAATAAAACTTTTTCTCTAGGCACCTCCTCAGTAAATTTCCTTACATATTCAGTTGCTGGATTTAAAACAATATTTGCAGGTGTATCTAATTGTTCAATTATACCATCTTTCATAATTGCAATACGATCAGCTAATTTTAATGCTTCATCAAAATCATGAGTAATAAACATGATTGTTTTTTGTAATTTGTCTTGAAGTCTTAAAAATTCATCCTGCATTTCTTTTCTTATTAACGGATCTAGCGCAGAAAATGGTTCGTCTAAAAACCAAATATCAGGTTCAACAGCTAATGATCGAGCTATACCTACTCTTTGTTGTTGTCCACCAGAAAGCTCTCTTGGAAAATAATTTTCTCTTCCGTCAAGTCCAACGAGTTTAACCATGTCCATTGCCTTACTAATACTGTCTTCAGTCTTAATTCCTTTAATTTGCAGTGGAAAAGCAATATTCTCTACAACTGTTTTATGAGGAAGTAGAGCAAAACTTTGAAAAACCATTCCCATTTTGTTTCTTCTAAGTTCTATAAGTTCTTTATTGTTTAATGATAGTAAATCTTGTCCTTCTATAAAAATTTTTCCATCCGTAGCATCTGTTAATCTAGAAATGCATCTCAACAATGTTGATTTACCTGAGCCGGATAAACCCATTACAACTAACATTTCTCCTTTAGAAACTTCAAAAGAAGCATTATTCACACCAACTATACATCCATTTTCTTGAAATTTTTTTGCATCTACATTTCCATTTGACTCACGAAGCATCTTTTTAGCATTCACACCAAAAATTTTGTAAACAGATTCACACTTAATTACTGGATTACTCATAATATATTAATAAGTTATACGAAATTTAATTAAAATAAAATCTATATAATTATTCTTTTCCTCCCTAAAAATTTTTAATAAAATATACTCTGGTATCAATACCAGTACTTAAAAAACTCAAAACTTCACCGCTAACTTTTGCTGTTTTATTTACTCCGACGTTATTTCCACTTACTGTATAACCTGCAAAACATTTATTTTTATCTTTGTCCCATTTAACAAATGTATCATCAATTTTATTACCATTGATAGTGTATAATTCATACGCTTCATAATTTAGAAAATGAGCAGCCATGATGGCTCGTTGAGGAATAAGTTTTGTAGCATTACAAACTGCTTCATATAATTCATCAGTCAATTTATGATTGTCTGTTCCATCAAAGGTTACTAGAATACCAGATGGAAGTTTTGAAATTAATGCATTAAGTTTTTTTTCTTTTGCAATTCTTTCTTCTTCTAATTTCATTTTTCTAATTAATTCATCTCCACCACCCCAATAAATATTTAAAACACTAAAAGATAAAATTATGAAAATTGTTAAAACAATGAGACCCCCAAACTGTTTTACTGTTTCTGGTAAATCTTTTAATCTATTTAAATAATTATCTTTTAGCATTGAATTAATTATTCTTGTAATTTTCCATTTACCCAGGTGCCTGTTTTTTCCTTACCATCAGACCAGGTAAAAGTTCCTTTTCCATTCATAAAACCATTAGCCCATTCGCCAACATAAGTTGCGCCATTTGGAAAAGTTAATGTACCCTTCCCACTCCACTCGCTATTCTTAAATTCACCTTTGTAAATATATCCATTTGGCCAAGTTTCTGTTCCTTGACCATGTTTTTTTGTGTTTACCCACTCGCCTTCATAAGTTGTTTTATCTGTATAAACCCATTTACCATACCCATTTTCACAATTTCCTTCTTTGCATCCAGTACTACGAGCCATAGCTGCGGATGCAACAAAAAAAACGATAAACACACTTAAAATAAATTTTTTCATAACAGCATTTTACACCAAATTAATTAAAAAAAAATCAGGCATTTTCCTCTTTTTTTATACATGAATAAAAAGAAATGTCTTTTTCTGAATTTTCTTGTTTTACATTTCTTGTAATTTCATGAACTAATTCACCTGATTTTCTATTTATAATACCCGACTCTGAAT
>CACFKJ010000007.1 GCA_902566805.1 uncultured Pelagibacteraceae bacterium | reverse complement strand
TTCTTAAATCAAATGTGATTCTAAACGATTTAGAAGATAAAATTAAATTATACAATTGTGCAATAACAAATAGCACAAGTAAATATGTAAATTTTGAATTAGATGAGTCTGATATAGGCGATCAAAGAGTATTTTATAAAAAATATAGTGGTTTATTTGGTGAGCAGAATAGAAAAATAATTGAAGTAAAAAATTTTACTTTGGATAACTTATTTAAAGATACTAACTTTTCAAACTCTTTGCTCTGGTTAAATAATCAAGGATCTGAGGCGCATGTAATTAATGGTGGTAAAAAAATTTTATCTAAATACAAACCTCCTATACTTTTTGAATATAGCCCCTATTATATGAAAAATTCAGATTCACATTCCATGCTAATTAATGATATAAAAGATATTTATTCAGAAATTTATGATCCATTTAATATGCAATACTTGGGAAACTTAAATAAATTTAATTTTAATAAAATTTATAATGAATTAGGCGAAAGAGGAGAGTTTACTTACTTTTTGATAGTATAAATTAATATTCTTATGTTAAAAAAAAATTATCCACTCACATATAGCTCATGGAATGAGGATGAAATTGAACAAATAAATAAAGTTATTAAATCTAATCAATTTACATATTCAAAACAAGTTAAAAATTTTGAAAAAATATATTCAAAATATTTTGGCATGAAGTATGGTGTTATGGTTAACTCAGGTTCATCTGCAAATTTGATTTCAATTGCTTCGCTATTTTATAAAAAAAAAAATCCACTGAAAAGAGGTGATGAAGTAATTGTGCCAGCAATATCATGGTCAACAACATACTCTCCTTTGCAACAATATGGATTGAAACTAAAATTTATAGATGTTGATCCTGAAACAGTAAATGTGGATTTTATAAAATTAAAAAAAGCAATAACTAGCAAAACAAAGATGATAGTTGCAGTTAATATATTAGGCAATCCCTGTAATCTATCTGAAATTCAAAATATATGTAAAAAGAAAAAAATTTATTTTATGGAAGATAATTGCGAGTCTCTTGGAGCAAAATATAAAAATAAATTTACAGGAACTTTTGGGCAAATAAATACAATGAGTTTCTTTTTTTCCCACCATATATCAACAATCGAAGGAGGAATGATCACAACTAATGATAGTGAACTGGCTGAAATAATGAGGTCACTAAGATCTCATGGTTGGACGAGAGATATTATTAATAAAAAAAAATTTGGAATTAATAAAAAAAGAATTTATGAAAATTATGAATTTATACTACCTGGATATAACGTAAGACCTAATGAAATATATGCCTCTGTTGGAATCTCACAATTAAGAAAGCTTAAAAAATTCATTGATATTAGAAGAAAAAATTTTAATTTATATCAAAATATTTTTAAAAATAATAAAATATTTAATATACAAAAAGAAGTCGGAGTAAGTTCAGCTTTTTCTTTAATTTTTATTTTTAAAAAAAAATTTAGCCATCTAAAAGAAAAAATATATTCTGATTTAAGAGATAATAATATTCAATTTAGGTTAATAACTGGTGGATGCTTTTTAAAACATCCAGTAAAAAGATATTTTAATTATTCTGTCTTTGAAAACGTTAAAAATGCAAACTATATACATGAAAATGGGTTCTTCTTGGGCAATGCGCCAGTAGACCTCGAAGATCAAATAATAAACTTTAATAAAATTATTATTAAATACTATTAAAATGCTATATTTGCCAAATATAGTAATTATAATATTAAAAAAATTAAACTTATATTTTTTTTTAAAAAAAATTTATAAATCTTTATTCGAAAAATTTATTTTTTTTGAAATTAAAACAATAGAAAATTATATCTTAGATAACTTTGTAGATAAAAAATTTGGTTCTATAATTGATATAGGTGCACATAAAGGAGATAAAACAACTTTATTTTTAAAATTTTTTCCAAAAGATAGGTATTATTTATTTGAACCTTTTGATAAATATTATCAAATTATAAAAAAAAAATTTAATAATAATAATAATATTCATATTTATAAAAAAGGTGTTTCTAACCAAGAAGGAATTGAAAATTTTTATACATCAAAAAATGAAATTTATGCAGAAAGTTTCAGTTTAAAAAAAAATAAGTTTTTAGAAAATATTGAAAAAATAGAAGTTATAAATTTAGATAAAATAAAATTTAATGAAAAAATTAAATTAATTAAATTAGATGCAGAGGGTAAAGAACCTGAAATTCTTAGTGGAGCCTCAAAATTAATTCTAGAAAATAAACCAATTTTATTAATTGAAACTTCCCATGTTACTTATAAAAAAATAGAAAAAATTCTTTTAAATTTGAATTACATTTTTCTTACATACGAATATTATAATATAAAAGATCCATCAATAGATTACAGAAAACTAGATTACTTAGCAAAACTTGGGGATGGAAAGGTAATATCCAGTGATAGATTTGAGAATAAGCTTTATAAAATTAATAATATTTCAAATAATGCTAAGTTTATGACTAACAGCTTAGGTATACCAAAAAACAAGAAATTCCCATTAAATATTAAAACTGTAACTTTATCTCTAAATTGATAATATTTTTGCTCCTTCTAAATCAAACTTGAAATCTATTTTATTTATTTTTATTTTTTTAAATGCCTCTGTTAATTCTTTTGGTTTTTTTGAAAAGAAAATTAAAAAACCTCCTCCACCTGCACCAATTAGTTTTCCACCAATAGCACCATTATCTAACCCATAATTATATAAATTATTAATATATTTACTTGTCATTTTTGGAGATCTTTTTTTTTTAGTTTTCCAATGATCGTTCATTAGATGTCCGTATTCTTCTAAGTTACCTTTTTCTAAAATATATTTTGTATAAAATCCCATTTCTTTCACCATGTCTAAATTTAAAAACATCTCCTTATTCATGCTTTTAGATTTTATATCTTGAGTTTTTAGTATGTCGTATGAATTTCTTAAAATACCAGTATAATATATTGATAAAGAATTATTCAAATTATTTAATCTTTTTTTACTTATATTAATTTTTTTTACAATTGTTTCTCCATTTTTTTTAAATTCATAAGATCGCAAGCCTCCAAAAGCTGCTGAGTATTGATCTTGCTTTCCAACAGGTTCTTTTAGTTTTTTTATTTCAATTTTACAGGCGAGTTCTGCTAATTCTTTATTGTTTAATTTCTTATTTTCAACTCCATTTAACGCTTTTATTAATGCAACGGTAAAACAACCGGAAGATCCAAGTCCTGATCCAGAAGGTATATCTGCATGACTAGAAATATTAACAGGTTTTTCAACTTTTAATTCTTTTAAAGTTTCTCTAAATAACGGATGATTTATTTTTTTTATATTGTCAACTTCCTCAAATTTTGAATACTTTAATAAAAATTTTTTATTAAATGTTTTACCAAGAGATATATAAATATATTTATTTATTGCTGTTGAAATAACAAATCCATTTTTTTTCAAATAATAAGATGGCAAATCTGTTCCACCACCACCTAAAGATATTCTTAAAGGAGCTCTACTAAAGATCATTAAATTTTATATTTTGCTGCTTTTGCATCCTTATAAAATTCTCTCACAGTTTCCAAAGAATACATATTTAAATTTTTATTTATCAATTTCATTTTTTTTAGTATGCCAGTGGGCACGGTAATAATGTCAGCTCCAGCTTTTTCTGCATGAATTATATTCAGCACTTCTCTTGTACTCGCCCATAATATTTTATGTTTTGAATTTTTTTTAAATAATTTACTTGCATACTCAACTAAATGTATTGGATCTCTACCAGTATCAGCTATTCTGCCAGCAAATATTGATATTATTGCTGGTGTAGTTTTTTTTAAATTTTTAAATACTAAATTTATTTGTGATTTAGTAAAAATGGCAGTTATATTTAATTTAACGTTTTGATTAGATAAAATTTTAATCAATTTTTTTGAACTTAATCCTTTTGTATTTGAAATCGGGATTTTCACATAAACATTCGAAGCCCATGAAGAGATTGTTTTTGCTTGACTATACATATCTTTAAAAGTGTCAGCAAAAACCTCAAAGGAAATAGGTTTTTTTTTAACTTTTTTTAAAATATCAATGGAAAAATTTTTATAATTTGAAATTCCAGATTTTCTCATTAATGAAGGATTTGTTGTTAGTCCCGAGATATCGGCCTGGTTATTAAAATATAATATGTCTTTTTTATTTGCTCCATCAGCGTAAATTTTTATTTTCATAATAATAATTCTTATATGTGCTTTATCATTTAGTAAATATAATTTAAATATCTTTTTTAAAAAATTTTATAAACAGTCACAAACATTTAATAATTTATTTGTAAAAGGTTTTATACCATTAATTTTGTTATAGTAATTAGAAAATTTTAATAAGTTTTTATTTATTTTTTTATTATTTAATAAATTTAAAATTTTTTTAAAAGGAATATTTTTCCATCTTGAAATTGATAAACTTTGTAAGTTAAATTTTTTTAAATCTTCAGCCATTAGTGTTCCTGAAGTAATAAGAGTAATTTTATTCATACTTATAGTTTCAAAAAAAAGGCCAGATGTTCTATACTTATAATCGGGCATTTGATACGGTAAAAGAATTATATCACAATTAGTAATTTCTTTTATATGTAATTTATGATTTAAGTTTTCCTTTATAAAATTTATATTTAAATTTTTAAGTTTGTCTGATTTTTCAATTTTTTTTTTGAAATTTTCAGAAATTCTTAATTGAAAATTATTTTGGTAATTTTTTGTTAAGAAAAAATTTAAATTATTTCCAAATTTCTCCTCTCTGTATATTCCCGGACAAAGAACAACTGGGGGAATTTTTGAATTATACTTATTTTTAGTTTTTTTATATTTATTTAAATTATGCAAGCTAGGCATTGTATAAATATTTTTTAATTTGAAATTTTTTTTTAATTTATTTCTTAGATTGTCATTTTCAGTTAAATATACTGTTTCTTTTGGATTTTTTATTTGATTTATAAAAAACTTTAAAATCATATTTTTAATTGAATTTTGATAAGGATATCTCAACCATACTATTAATTTTGTGCTTTCTTTTTTTAAAAAAAAATAAAAAATGATAAAAGAAATTAAAAAATAAATACTAAAACCATCTAAATAGATTATATCATTTTGTTTTAAATTTTTTGCAAAAAATTTTTTTAATTTGATCAAATTAAGGAGAATTCCAAATAGTTTTTTAATAAGTGAATTTTTTTTATTTCCAAAAAAACATTTAATGTTTTTTTCTTTAAATTTCATTAAATTCTTTTTTGGTAACAAATAGATTAAATCTAGTTTTTTTTTACTAGCAAAAAGCTTTAAAGGTTTTAAAAATTCAACTTCGTGACCACCAAAGCTTTCAAATGATGGCATGAGCACAAAAAAATTTCTTCTCATTTTAATATTCTTTGTTCTTTATATGCCAATTAACCATTTCAAATAAACCTTTATCGATTTTTGTTAAATTCGATTTATATTTTGGATAGATATTCAAAATCTTTTTAATTGAAAGTTTTTTTGATTTAGATCCAACATATTTAGATTTATTAAAATATATTTTATTAAAATCATAGTTACTAATTTTACAAATTTTTTTAGCAAAAAATCTTATTGAATATTCGTTGCCACCACCAATATTAAAGGCATCATTACTTTTAATATTTGAAATATTGACCATATTCCTAATGAAGTCATCTACATGTATTATTTCCCTAGTTTGGTAACCACTGCCCCATAGCTCAACTTTAGATCCATAAAACTTTCCTCTTAAAATTTTTCTAACTAAGTCAAATATAAAATGTGGAGTTTTATTAGTTATTTTATATCCTGTTCCATACAGAGTTGAAGGAATAAAGCAATTCCATTCTAGTTTTTTTTGTAAATGACAAGCAATAACACCTTGCATTAAAATTTTTTTTGTCATTGCATAAGTCGCCAAACTATTATGTGGTTTTTCATTTAGATAATTTTTTTCATTAAAACTACCTTTTTCGTCATAACAACAACTGGTTCCAATAATTATAATTTTAGATTTTTTATTGTTAGTATTAGACCACCATTTTACCATATTAGAATTGATTTCTTGGTTTATGACCCATTGATCCATTGGATATTTAAGACAAAAATCTCCTGCTTGGGTCCATGCAGCTAAATGATAAATCTGATCAAAATTATTTTTAATTTTTTTTAACTGATTATAATTTTTTAAGTTAATTTCTTTAGATGTTGGCGCAAATACTTTGCAATTTTTTTTTTTTAGATATTTTATTAAGTGTTTTCCTAAATATCCACTTCCACCTGTAATAAAAACTCTCTTTTTCATTTATTCCAATAATTTTTTATTCTAAAATATAAAACATCAATTATTGTAAAAATAAAAGATATTAAGTTTGTAAAAGAAATTGCTGTTGAGCCCTTTTTTTTAAATTTAGGTTTTATTCCAAATTCATAAACTTGACTTTTATTGTAAAAATTTTTCAATTTAAAATTTATACTTGCTAAAAAAAAACTACCTGCATTCATCTTTGGAGAAAAGTATATAAATTTTCTGCGATTACACATTATTGGTGATTGATAATACTTTAAATTTTTTCCTGAAAAAAAATTCAATATAACTGTACAAAATTTTGAAATAAATTTTCTAAAATAGTTTCTTTTGTCTATTAGATAAGGCATTATTAACTCATAATCTTTTATTTTGCTTAAATAAACTTTAAGATCTTTAATGTTTTCAATATTGCTAGAGTGTATTATTTTAAAGTAAGTCCCTTTGCCTTTTTTTGCTGCTTTCAGTATAGAATGTCTAAACCCTAAATTAGAATTGTTTTTATAATATTTAATATATTTTTTATTTTTTTTTATTTTTTTTAGCTTCTCTTCAGTTTTGTCCATGGAATTATCATCAACAATAACGATTTCGTACTTATATTTTTGATAACTTTTCATAACTTTTTGTATTGAGTTCAATGTTAAAATAAGATTATTAATATTATTATATGTTGCAATTCCAAAGGTAATTTTCATTGTTAAATTGATATACCTTGACCTGTGTCCAAGGGTATCATCGATCCACTAAATATTTTGGACTCTTTTGAAGATAGCAATTTAAGGATTTCAATATATTCCTCTGACTTTGGCATTCTTTGTTTAGGTAATTTTTCAACAAATTCATTGTACTCTGTTGGTTTAAATTTCCTAAATCTATTCATTGCATTGTCTTCTGCAATAAAAGCTCCTGGCATCACACCACATAGAATAATATTATAATTGGCCAAATAATTACCCATAACTCTCACATATCCTGATATACTAGATTTAGCGGTAACATAGGGAACTGATGCTGTTGCTTGCTTTCCTACCACAGAACTAATATGAATAATATTTCCAAATCCATTCTTTTTCATATTTGGTATAAATTTATTATTTATATCAATTGAAACCCCTAAATTTCCTTTAATAGAATTCATATACTTGGACATTTCATCCAAAGGTTGGTTTATTCCAAAACTGCCACCTAAACAATGAAAAATGATATCAATATTTTTAAATTTTTTTTCTATATCAATAAGGCATTTATTTCTTTCATCATCATTTATTAAATCTATATCGTAAAGAAGATGGTTATCTTTTTCTTTAAATTGGCTTTTTATATCATCTAATAAATTTTTGCTTCTAGCGATCATAGCAATATTAGAACCAAGTTTTTCGAATTCAATAGATATAGTTTTTCCAAGACCCTTGGAAGCACCTGTAACTATTATATTTTTATTTTTAAAAGAATTCATATGTTTTTATAAATTTTTAAAATCTGTTTCTAAAATTAAATCATTTAACATGATTTTTTTGTCTTTTTTTATTGATAAATTGCAAGCTTCCATCAACAACCAGCTCTCTAATGATTTCTTTTGAATATCAAATTTATTATTCCCAGATAAATTTTGATGAAAAATCTCATATTGTTTAAGTTCATCAATATAAAGGTTATTATCTAGATCCTTTAAAAAATAATCCTGAACAATATTCCCATTTTTATATAAAGTTAATCTTCCGCCATTTCTTTTAATGTCCCCTTTAGTTCCATGAAATAACCAATTTCCACTCCATCTTGATGCAAAACCATAAGGATTTCCATGTCCACCTCTTGTTGCGGTGTAAGTAATCGTACCTCCATTTTTATACTTAATAAAGCATACACCTGTTGATGTTCCTGTAATTCCTTTAAAACCTATTTCCTCTTGTTCGAATTCTGGCGAAGACGAAATAACGCTCTCTGGCAAACCCAGCGCTGCAACAACTTGGCTTAACTGGTGAATTCCCATGGAGTGGAAAAAAATTCCCTCCTTTATTACATCTACAATTGGCTTTTCACTTTTGAGATTTTGCCTTCCCCACATAGTACAATTACCAATCATCAATTCTCCAAAATTTTCCTTATCATTCAACAACTCCTGCATTTTTATGCTTGCTTCATTCCACTGGTTATTTAATCCTTGAACTAATTTTAATTTTTTAAATTTTTTTTTTACCTCCATTATTTTTTTAAATTCTTGCATTTCACATGCTATAGATTTAACGCAAAACGTGTGTAAATTATTTTCCAGACTTTCAATTATAAGTTCTGGGTGGGATTCTGACGCAACATATATAAAACAAACTTCGGCTGAATATTTTTTTTGCGCTTCACTAATTGATTTAAAAACTCTTTTTTCATAATCAATAGGTAAATTTTTAAGTTTCTTTAAATTATTAATCGTATCTGTAATATTTAAATCTACAAAAGCTACTACCTCAAATAAATTATTATTCAAGTTTAGCTGAATCCTTTGAAGTGCAAAATTACCTAATCCGACATGTATACATTTAAATTTTTTCATCATTTAATTATTTTTAGAATTTCTTTTATTTTTTTTATAGTATATTTAGCTTTAAATATATTTTTTTCATTATATTTTTTGTTAATAAAAATAGTCCTACATTTTGCTTTGTTTCCAGCTCCAATATCTCTCCATCTATCTCCAATCAAATAACTTTTTTTAAGATCAATGTTGTATTTTTTTTGAGCATCAAAAATCATACCTGGATTTGGTTTGCGATGGTAACATTTATCATTATCACTATAACAAACAAAAACATCATCTAAATTAAGTTTTTTTTTTAAATAATTATTTATAGTTTTAATATTTTTTTTTGTGTTTATTTTTCTTTTAAAATCGGGTTGATTAGTTACCATTATTAATAGATATGAATACTTAAACTTTAAACATATTTCCTCAATATTTTTACAAAGTTTAATTTGATGTAGATATTTTGAAGATTTAGGTTTACCATCTACTACTGGAGCCTCTATCAATACTCCGTCTCTATCAAAAAAAATAGCTTTACTTTTTTCATCTATTTTTTTTTGCATGAAAAATATACCGTATATAAAATATAATTTGATAAAAACCTTTTTATTCCTCTAAAAAAATTTTTATTTTTAAAAATATTTAAAAAACTAAATTTTGGATGATCTTCAATTATTGTAGCTCTATAGGTTACATTTACAATTTTAAATTTTGATCTTAAAAGTTTTAATAAAAATTTTTCTGTAAAATGTTTTGGGTGATTTTTATCAAAGTATTTTAGAAATGGAGCTAATAAAGTCAAAATTGGATACACAACATGTGCGGAACAATGAAATTCTCCTTTTTCATTTAGAATTCTTTCTGTTTCAATTATGAATTCTTTTGGATCACTGCAGTGATCTAAAACGTTTGTTGAAAAAATATAATCTACTGTTTTATTGTCTAATGGAATATTTTCTCCTGGCGAATTGATTAATTTTAAATGATCATCCTCATTTAATATTTTAATGTTATCTCTATAAAAATTCATCAAGGGATCAATACCGAAAATTTTTCTTATCTTTATTTTTTTTTCTTTTTCAATTAAAGCTAATCCACCAATAATTCCAAATGGTCCACATCCTACGTCAGCAATAACTTTTTCTGAAAAACTATAGACATTTAATTTATGTCTTTCTAAAACTTGATTTGTAAATCCAATTAATCCCTCATCATCTATTTTTTTATAAAATTTTTCATCAGAATTTTTTGAATATATATCAATCCAAAATTTCGATTCATTAATTTGAGCTTCTTTCCAATTCTTAGCCATCTATAGTATTACCAAACTGTTTTTTTTATTTGCAGCTCTGGATGAGACACAAGCATATGCCATATAAATACTTGATATGTCTCTGTATGTGGTGTTATGGAATGTTTATTTACATTTGGAACAACGCAGCAAGCATGGGATATTTTATTTAAATAACCTTCTTTTCTTCCTATAACACTTGCTATCTTGCTATTTTTTTTTTTTCCATATCTTGCTGCTTTAATTAAGTTTACACTTATTCTTCGATCTAAAGATCCCCCGCCAACAGAAAAAAATAAAAGCATATCTTTTTTTGACAAATTACTTGTTTCTAACCATTTAGAAAAAACATTTTCCCATCCATCATCATTTGTTCTTGCAGTAAGCTCGGACACATTATCAGCGGGTCCATATGCTTCAATACCACAAAGTTTTCTAAAGTCATTTACAGCATGAGAAGCATTTCCAGCACTTCCACCAACACCCAATATGAACAATCTGCCTTTATTTTTTTTTAATTTTTTCAATAAATTTAATATTTTATTAACTGATCTTAAATCAATCAAATTACCAATTTGGATATGATCTTTTAAATGTTTTTTAAGATATTTCATAATTAAATGATTTTTTAAATTCCTTTATACCTTGTAAAGAACCAATTTCATAGAATTTCTTTCTAACTTTATAAATAGATATTGAATTACTTTGAATTAGCTTTTTTATTAAAAAATCTAAGTCAAATTTTTTTTTTTTAATTTTTTTTATATTTTTAACACTTAAAATCATTAATCCATAATCAATATAATTGAAAAAAGTATTATTTTTTTCATAACTTTTAATTTTTTTATTTTTAATAAAAATATTTGGTTTATGATCAATTATTTTATTTTTACTAATAACACAAATCATATTATTCTTTTTTTGATGATAAAATTTCTTTCTTATATTATTAAATTTTAAATTAAGCCAGGAATCTCCATACGTTACAAAAAAATTATCATCTAAATATTTTTGACAATTTTTAATTGCTCCACCGGTTCCTAATGGAAAATTTTCTTTAGAAATCTTAATATTTAGTTTTTTTATTTTTATATTTTCTATTTCTGAATAAATATATCTACTCTTATATCCTACGCAAATTATTACATCTTTTATTCCATTTTTTTTAAAAAACATCAATTGTCTATGTAAAAAAGTTTTATTATTGAATTTAATTAGACATTTTGGTTTATTTTTAGAAACAGATTTAACTCTTTTGCCAAAGCCTCCATTTAGTAATACTATTTGTTTAATTTTTTTTTTCATTTAAGTTTATGTGATAATTTAGATAAAAATATAAACAAATATAAACTATAATTAAACAGCTGAAATATATCTTACACAAAAAATTATCTTGAATAAAAAGGAAAGAAGGCAAAACTGTAATTAAGTAAAAACTATTTATTATTATGCTGGTCAAAAAATTATGGTTTTTAAATTTTACCTTTTTAATCTTAAGAAATTTGTAAAGAAGCATATGAAGATGTTTTCTATCAGGATAAAACGGATTTTTTTTTTGAAACAATTTTCTAAAAACAGAAAAGAAAATTTCTAAAAAAATGTAGTAAATTATTATTGCAAAATAAAATGGTGGAATATCATTGTTTTGATTATATATAGCTATAACTAATATTGAAATATACGCACCAATTAAGAAAGATCCACAGTCACCTAAAAAAATTTTACCAGAAGGAATATTATAAATTAAGAAACAAAACAATGACATCATCATTATAAAATTAATATTTAATATTTCATAATTTTCTTGATAATAAGTTGCTGACGATAAAATTAATAATATTAAAAATGCATGAATACCTAAAAGGCCATTAAATCCATCAATTAAGTTAGAACCATTTACTACAAAAAAAATACAAAAAAAAGTAATTATAATTGAGAAAAAATAATTAGTATTTAAATAATCTAGAATTAACACATCAAATTCTTTTATTTTCAAATCGAAGAATATTATTAAACAAATATTTACTAGGACAAAAAGTAAAAATCTATATAATGGATTTATAATCAATTTAACATCGTCAATTAAACCTAAAAAAAAATTAGCAATTAAAAAAAATACTAAAAGACTATAAAAAAATAATTCAGTTTGATTTATAAAAAATCCTATTATAAAGCTTAAAAAAATTAAAATCCCCCCGTATCTGGGTGTTGAAACTTTATGAAAACCTTGAATTTTTGAAAAATCTTTATCTAAGAAATAATTGAAAAAGGAAATTTTTTTAAAAATTAGATATAATAAATTAAATGATATAAATTGAATAATTAAAATTTTAATCATTTTTTTCTAGCTTTTAAAAAATAAGTTAAAAAACCAATTGGTAAAAAAATAAAAATATTTTGATGATTGTTGAAAAAATTTCCACTAGGTATGAATGGAGCAAAATTCATTAAAATTGAAGAAAATAGAAATATATTGACTTTTATATAATTATTTATTTTAGACTCTTTGTTAAGATACAAAAAGTTGTAAAGTATTTTTTTAACAATGTAAAAATATAATAAAAAATAAAATAATAAACCAATTAATCCCGTTTCAGCCAAAAGTTGAAAAACAAAACTATGTGGATGTGTTGAACAACTAAACTGTGGTTTATTTTCAAATATACTGCATTTTTTTCTAAATGTGTTTGGGCCGTGCCCAAGTAATTTTTTGTTTTTATAAATTTCTATTGCTGTTAGCCATAATGAGTTATGACCAGGGCTAATAAAAATAAACTGCATATATTTATATTTTTTTATTTCTTCTTTTTGATAGTCTGAAATCCTATTATAATTAAAGATCACATCTGAAATCATTCTGCTTTTATATCCAGTTCCTATGCCCGTATAAGCCTTATTATCTAATAAAATATTCGTCATAATTATACTAAACGAAAAAAATAAACATAAAATTTTATTTTTATCTAATTTTAATATTATTAATGAGAAAATTAAAAAAATAATTGATAAAATAAAAGGTGTCCTTTGTCCACTTAGAAAAATCATTGGAAAAATTAAAGCAATGAAAAATAAATAGGAGTTAATTTTTTTATTTTTAATTTGATTAAGATATAAATATAGAGCAACAAATAAAGGTGAAAATCTCATAAAAAAAGTTCCTAGTATTAATTCATCATTAAATAAACTTGAGACCATATAAACATTAGGTCTTTCGAACCCGAAAATATTATGATCAAAAATAAATTGAAAATAGCTATCAAACAAGATGATGCTTAGTGTGAAAAGTAGAATTTTATAAAAATTTTTTATAAAATTATTATTATTTTCAATTAAATAGTTTACCGTTAAAACAAATATTCCATATCTGATATAAAAAAAACTATATTTTAAAGAATACAAAATATTATTAGAAAACAATGCAGATATGTTTAATATTAACCAAAAAAATAAAAATATTTTAAAAAAATCGCTTTTAAAATAAGAAAAATTTTTTTCTTTAAAAATTCTAAACAAAAAAAAGATATTACAAAATAAAACTATTAATTCTGGAATTAATGGGCCTGAAATTAGAGCTAAAGGTAGTAAAAATATTAAATAAGAAAAAAGATTAATGGTATTAATTTTCATTTATACTTTTTTATATTTTTAGTAATGTTAAAAGTAAAAACTTTTAAATTTAAAAATATTTTTTCCCAAAGTTCTATAAAATAATAAGGCATAAATTTTTAATATTTTAAGGTTATCTAATTTAAAATCATATTTATAAATCTTGGATAACGAAATATAATTCTTAAAAAAATTTAGTGATCTATTTTGTTCTCCTAGATATATATTAGATAAATTTTTGGGTAAAATATGGCAATATGTTTCATATTTAAGCGCTACCAACCACCAAAGATAATCCTCTGCGTAATCATTTCTAAGGTAATTTTTGAATTTGTCCAAAGCTAATCTCTTTTCTACCATTACTGTAGATAAGGCAATAGGTCTATTTGAAAGCAAATATTTAAAATCAAATTTGCTTAAATTTAGTTGAATTTTTTTTTTTGTATTATTTTTATTTATTAAACTATATGCAGTACATGTAAATCGAGCTGAATTAGATTTATAAAAATTAATATGATATGAAAGTTTATTTTTATTCCAAGTATCATCGGAGTCTAAAAAAGCTATTACCTTTCCATTAGATTTTTTAATTCCTAAATATCTAGCATTTGCTAATCCTTTATTCTTTGAGAGATAGAAAATTTTAATTTTTTCACTTCCATAAGATTTAATAATTTTAATGGTTTTATCGGTTGAATAAGAATCTATAATTATAACCTCCCATTTTTTATATGATTGATTTAATACTGAATTTAATGCTCTCTTAATAGTTTTTTCAGAGTTATATGTTGGAATTACTATACTTATTAGATCTGTCACTTTTTTTTTCTTAATTTTTTTATATTTGAATGACAATAAAAGATAAATCCTACTAAAATTGAGGCAGACACAAGGTATAAAATAGTCAATAATAACTTAATAGAGTCAGAAAAATTTTTAATTTTTTCACTATAAATATTAATATTCTTATTACTAATAAATATTAATCTAGCTATTCCGCTCATTGGATAAATTGAATTTAATTTTAACTGTTGTCCACTAATATCAAATTTTTCAATATCAAATATTTTATTAAAAACTACTCTATTTGAAAAAACTATATGGTTATAGAATATATTTTGGATAGGAGTATTTAAAAGTCTAAAAGAGTTACCTTCGTTTATAACAAAATTTGGATTACTATTTTTATACACTGAACTATTTATATAACTTGTTAAATTAGTATTTCTATATTCTAATGTAGGTAAGTTTAATAACAACAAAACTATAATAACATTGAACAGTATTTTATATCTCAGTTTAAAAGTTTTTGACACTACTCGATTAAACCCTAAATTAATTTCAGGTAAAAAAGTTATAATAACTGGTAAAAAAAATCTCCCACCGGGAGCATATCCGTGAAAGCCCTCCCACATACATAAAAAAATACTTAAAATAAATAATCCAGCTAATTTAAAAAATACTTTTTTTGAAAAACCAAACAAAAGCAAAATAATAACAATGGTTGATGTAAAAAAAATACCGACTCCAAATGAAAAATAAAAGTTAAATAAGTTTTTTAAAACAAAATGAAAATCAAAATTTGGATTAAAACTTAAAAGTAAATCAACATTATTTGATGATGAGAATGAGTTAACCACGCTTTTGGTAAAAAAATATATTAATAGTAAAGAGAGTAATATTTTAGTATTCTTAAAAAAATTGTTATCATTATAAAAGTATAAAAATATCAAGTATATAAAATAATATGGTTTGATTAATATAATTAATGCATCAAAAAAAAATTTAAGTTTTATATTGTTTGTAATTTCTCTTAAAACAAATAGAAGCAATATTAAGCTTTCGATGTAAGAACCAGTAAAAAAGCTTATTAATCCGGTTCCAAAAAAAATAATTGAAGATAATAGAAATGAGTAATAAAGACTATTTTTTTTTTTTAAATATAAAAAAACAATTAAAAATGATAAACATGAATAAAATGTTAATATATATCCAGAAAAATATTGTGAAATAAATAATTTATTAAAATCGAAAAAAATGCCAAAAAAATAAATTATTTTTGTAATAACAAAAGTTTGTATTATCCAAAAAAACCTATGACTCCAAGTAGATGAAGCTACTAATTGAATATCTTGCTCTATATTTGCTTCTTCAATTTTAGAAAAATTTACTAAAAATTCTTTTAATGAAAGATTTGATGAAATAAAATGTTTTACAAAGTTATAGACCTCTATATCATCTGACCCCAACCTTCCTCTAAATAAAAAAATAGAAAAAAAAATAACACTTATTAAATGAATAGGCTTTATTCCTAATTTACTCATTATTTATTTTAAAGTTTTAGTGATCATATCATCAATGATATCATCAATTTTTTTTTTAGGTTTCCATCCTAATTTTTTTATTTTTTTAATTGAAGCTGCTATAAATTTTTCGTCATAATTTCTTAGTAGTTTTTTATCTATTTTAATTATTATTTTTTTTTTATATTTTTTTTTTAAAATCTCTATAATTTTTGATATTTTGGTAAGTTTGGCAGAACCAATATTATAAGATTCTCCGGGTAAGCCTTTTCTAGATAAAAATAGCAAAGCTTTTGCAACATCTTCTACATGCATAAAATCTCTATAATTATTAAGATTTCCACACTTAATAACTATTTTTTTTTTATGAATTTGATTAGAAAATTGATTACAAATGTCAAAAAAAACATCAAATTTTTTTCCAGGTCCTGAAGTGTTAAACAAAATTGCTCTGATAACATTCAATTTAAACATTTTATAATATTGCTTACAAAGAGAATCTTGAAATACTTTTGATAAACCATAGATATGTTCAGGGTCATATTCATTATACTCAACCATTGGGAGTTTTGAAAAAGGTCTAGACCCATATTGTCCACTTGAACAAGCAATTACAATTTTTGGATTATTTTTGAGATTTTTACAAGTATCTAGTAAATTGATTGTACCAATAACATTTGTATTCATCGTTTCTACCGGATTAGTAAAAGAATAAAAAGGATGGCTTTTTGCAGCCAAATGAAAAATTATATCAGGTTTATAAATATTTAGGATTTTTTTTACATTATTTAAATTTCTAACATCGCAATATATATATTTGACTTTGTTAATTTTATTAAATTTTTTTTTTTTATAATATCCTCCAATAACTTTAAAATTTTTTAATAATAATTGTTTAATTAAATAACTACCTATAAAGCCCTCAGATCCAGTTACTAATACTTTTTTATTTTTATTGTTCATTATGTAATTCTCTTAATATATTTTTTCTAAATTCTAGATCTGAATATTTTTGAATTTTTCTAGCTATCATTTTTTTTATTTTTTTTCTTTCAGAATTATTATTTAGAACTTTTTTGATTTTATTTTCCAGATCTTCTGGATAATTAAATTTTTGTAATTTACTAGCTACAATTTCCATTGCTCCACCAGAATTATGACAAAAAACTATTATGCCAAATTTTTGCATTTCTAATATAGATCTTCCAAAATGTTCTCCAACAAAAAAGTGTAATCCATATTTAGTTTTTTTTAGTATTTTATTCCTTTTTTTCAAAGATAGATATCCATGAAAATACAAATTATCATTTTCAAAATTAAGTTTTTTTACCTCTTTTTCAAGACTTTTTTCAATTGGACCTATTATATGCAATTTACCTAAATTTAATGTTCTATTTTTTTTATTAAAGTTTAAAAAAAATTTTGCTGCATCAATCGTATTTTTATCCTTACTTACTCTTCCTAAAATTACAAAATCATTTTTGCGATTTTCAAATTTTAAAAAACTTTCTTTCACTATTTTTGGAATTTTAAAAGTAGGATAAATGATTTTTGTTTTGTTATTACTATAAATATTTAAAAATCTTTTTTGAATAAATTTTGAATTAACAAACGTAATTGTTTTAGAATATTTGTTATAATTTATAATAAATAATCTTACTATTACTGAGATTATAAATCTAAGTAAAATTTTTATAAAATTTTTTTTTTTTAAACCAAGAGATAAATAATGTAAAATATTCATTGAATAAAATGGATGATGAATATACTGAAAACATCTATTTGAGTGAAAAAATTCTCCTGCTCCTGAAAATACAAAGTGGTATTTTTTACTTTGTAAAAAAAACAATATGTAAAGGTGTGCTAAAAAAATATAATTTTTGCAAAAATAATTAATGATACTATTTTTACACTTAATACTTATTATCTTAATTTTTTTATCAAATTTTATTTTTTTGTTAATGCCGTATGAATTATAATAGTATAAATCTATATCATAATATTGTATTAAAAAATTAGACAAATACTCACAAAAAATTTCTCCACCACCAAATTCATGTAAATGTGGAAAAGTAAATGCAATTTTTTTTTTCATTTATTACTATATGGAAAGAAATATTTAAATTTTTTACCAAATTTTTTTTTAAATTTTTTTATTATAGTATTTTTATAATTCCAACTTAATATTAAAAAAATTTGTTTTTTTTTTATATTTTTAATTTTATTTTCATTAAGTATTTTAATATCAGTGCCTGGAATATTATTTCCAATTTTAAATTGGTTAATATCATATGATTTATCAATTTGTTTAGAATTTATATCAAAAAAATTAACTACTGTTGATCCTTTTGCCGGAACACCCAAGATTGAAATTTTATAACCTTTATTTTTCAAATTATTAATTTTTTCATTAAATTTTTTTTTTAAATTAATAATTTTATTTTCAAATAAATTTGCCTCTTTCCAAAATTTAATATTATTTTTTTTTTCAGATTTTAGTAGTTTTAAAAATTGTGTTGATTTTTGTTTAACACCCTTGTGTGCAATATGGGCAATCATTGACCCTCCATGAATTTTACTTTTTTCAGCATGAAAAATTTCCAAATCAAACCTTTCCAACAAAATTTGTAATGATTTTAAATTATAATAATACAAATGCTCATGATAAATCTGATCAAAATGTTTTTTAAATATTAGTTCACTTAAATAAATAAATTGTATTATTAGAGTTCCTTTGCTTTTAAGTAATATTTTTATTCCTTTCGTAATGCTTATTAGTTCTTCTATGTGAAAAAAAACACCAGAAGCATGAATAATGTCAAATTCTTTTCCTATTTTTTTTGCCAAATCATAATTAAAAAAAGATTTAATAGTTTTGATTTTATTTTTTAATGATATTTCTTTTGCATTAATTGAAGGGTCTATACCCAATACATCCCAATCATTCATAAAAAATTTTAAGAAAGATCCATCATTTGATCCAATATCTAAAATGCTTCTAGGATTTTTCTTTGTTGAAACATATTTCTTTTTAATTTTATATGAAAAATTTTCGAAATGTTTAATTAACTCTTTGTTGTCACCGCTCAAGTAATAATTTTGCAAAAACATTTTTTTTTTACTTAAAATATAAGTCAATTGAGCACCTGAACAATTTTTACAAATTTTAACTTTTAAAGGATATCTATTAGTTTTATCTTTTTTAAAATCGTTGCACCAAGGATGGTAACCGTAGTCAATTAATTTTTTTAAATCTCTACTTCCACATTGAATACAATTTTTGTTAGACATTTGAATAGTTTTCACTTTTTGATAATTTTGGTATTTCTTTTATTAATTCTTGAATCCCAGAGTCCAAGTCTTCTATAAATTTATATCCAGTAGAGAGAATTTTTTTATTAGAAACTACATAATCTCTCTTATCTGGATCTTTTCCAAATTCAGAAATCTGTATCTCAAAATTATTAAGATATTTTTTAATTTTTTCTGCCAATTCAATTTTTGAAAAATTTGCATTTTCAAGTCCAAAATTATAGGTATTATTTTTCATTTTTTCAAAATTATTGATAGTAAATAAAAATACATTTGCAACATCTTTTATGTGAACATAATTTCTCTTAAAATGACCTTCAAAAATTTGAATTTTTTTTTCTGTTAATGCTTTATTTACAAAATAATTCACTAACAAATCAATTCTCATTCTTGGAGACATTCCAAAAACAGTTGCTAACCGAAATGAAATAGAATTTTCTCTTTCCATAATAATACTTTCTGATTGAACCTTGGTTTGTCCATATAAGGAAATTGGGTTAAGTGGTGATTCTTCAGTACAAAATTCTCCGGATTTTCCAATTCCATATCCAGAGTTAGAAACTGGTAAAATCACTTTCTGATTTTTTGAAAGCATTGATTTTAATAAAAATATGCTATCTAAATTTACTTCTTTTGCTTCTTTAGGTTTTATGTCACATAAAGGTGCCCCCACAAGGGCAGCCAATGGTATAATTATATCGTTTTTTGCAACTAAATCTTTAATAGTACTTTTATCTCTAACATCACCTTTAACGATTTTTAATTGATGATCATTTTTAATTTCATTAAGACTTTTTTGTTTAAATAAAAAATTATCTAATACTGTGACATTAAAATTATTATTTATAAGAATTGGGACTAATACAGAACCAATGTATCCAGCTCCTCCAGTTACTAATATATTCATAATTTCAAATTTTTATAATTTGGCTTCCATTTTTTTCAAAATCAAAAGTAATATACCTATTCTTATCAAATGCTTTAAAAAATTTTTTTTTATTACTTTCTTTGACATAGAATAATATAAAACCTCCAGCTCCAGCACCTAACAATTTTCCTCCAGAGGCTCCAGATGCAATTGCTTTATCATAAATATTATTGATTACAATATTTGAAACAGATTTATGAAGTTTCTTTTTTTGTAACCATGTTTCATGCAATAATTTACCAAAAAAATCTGTATGCTTTGATTTTTGAAAATAATTGAAAGCTTCATTAGAAATATCAGTTATGTTATTTAAATAAGATAAATTTTTTTTTATTTTTTTAATTTTTTTTTGTTCTACATGAGATGCTGTTCTTTGTATTCCAGTATAAATTAATATTAAATTTCTTCTAAATTTATTTAATGAAAACTTTGGTTCTAATTTCTTTATTTTAAAAGTGTCATCATAAAATTCAATTGAATTTAAGCCTCCGTGTGCTGCTAATATTTGATCTTGATATCCTACGTTTTCTTTTAGAATATTTCTTTCAAAATAAATGGATTTTTCAGATAAAATTTTTTTTGTTAATTTTTTTTTGTATTTATAAAAATTTATTAAATTTAATAAACCTACTGTAAATGCTGATGATGTGCCTAGGCCTACAAAGCCTGGTAATTCTGATGATGCGTGTATTTCAATATCTTTAAAAACATTTTCTTTTTTAAGAATATTTTTGAAAACACTGTGCTTTATTTTTCTAACATCTTTTACAAATTCAACTTCCTTATAAAAAAGTCTAAGCTGGTGATCAAATAAGCTTGAATAAAATTTGTTTTGAAATAAATATATATATTTATTTATAGCAGTCCCTATTACTCTAGAATTATTATTTCTAAAATATTCTGGAAAATCAGTTCCTCCGCCAAAAAAACTTACTCTAAGGGGTGTTTTTGAAACTATCATTGATTTATAATTATGCTATAGGGATATACATTAATAAATTAGAAAAAGAAATTTTTATTTTGAAAACAAAAAAAAATAATAAACTATTAACTATTATAATACCTGCTTTTAATGCTCAAAAAACTTTATCAAAATGTATTAATAGTATTATTAATCAAAAAAAAAATTGGTTAGAGTTAATAGTTATTGATGACAATTCAAATGATAAAACCTTAGAAATATGCAAAAAATACAAAAAAAAAGTTAGTAAAAATAATTTTAAGTTTTTTTCTTTAAAGAAAAATAAGGGTCCTGGTTTTTGTAGAAATATTGGTATCAAAAAATCTTCTGGAATTTTTCTAGCTTTCTTAGATAGTGATGACTTTTTTCTCAAAAATAGTTTGGACTTATTAAAAGAAATAATCCTAAAAAAAAACCCTGATATTTTAATAAATAATAATATGAGAAATAAAAAACCTTTCTCAAATAATTTTTTTTTTAGTAGTTTTAGCAATAAAATTTACAATAAATACGAGTTTTTAAAAATTTTCTCTTCAAAAAAACTTAATATTAACGAATGCTGGAAAATAATAGCAAAAAAAAAAATTATAACTAAAAATCGAATTTTTTTTCCACCAGTTTATGTTGGGGAAGATCAATGTTTTGTATTCGAAGCAATATTAAACTCAAAAAATATATTTGTTAATAAAAAACCAATTATTTATCATTACTCTTCATTAAGTGGTTTAAGTTCTAGCAATCTATCAGATATGACTTTATCTTTTATTTTTTTATTGGATTATTTTTATAAAATTAAACGTAATAATGTGTATGAGAATATATTTATTAATGAAAAAGTAAAATATTTAGAAACTTTTTTATACATAAATTTTCTTAATTTTAAAAATACCCAAATCTTAAAAATTTTCGATAAATTTTATTCAAAATTTAAAACTAAAAATTTAAATCATAACAAATTTGTTTTTAAAATTGATAAATTTATAAATAAAAAAAAAAATATAAACTTCTATATTTTTTCTAATAATTACTTAGGAAAATCTTTGAAAAATTATTTAAAGTATAATGGTATTAAAGTTAATTATGTATTTGATGACAATCCAAAATTTAATTTGATTGAATTAGAAAAATATAAATTTAAGAAAGATTTAAAAAATTATTTTTTTATTGCAGTTGTAGATTTGCAAATTTATAAAAAAATTAAGAATAGAATAAATAGTTTAAAAATAAACAACAATCGTATATTAAATTTTGTTTAAGTTTAAAAAGGTTTTAGTTTGTTCTGCAGCTGGTATAGATGCAACATTGTGATCTCTTCCATTGCATATATTGCATGCTTCCAAGAATTCTTTTCCAAAATATAAATTTCTTATTTCAGATTTTAAATTTTTTTTATTTTTTTCATTAAAAAGTTCCACATGCTCTTTTACTTTAGGTTTAATTACTTTTAGATTTTCAACGTGTGCTGAGTAAGGACATAAATAAAGTTTACCATGTAACATTGTTAAAGTTTCATTAACACAACAATTTCCAAATATTTCTTTATTTACTTTTTCAGTTCTATCAAATTTCTCAACTCTAGCACAGTCTTGCCAAGTAGTTACTCTTTCCGTAATAAAATGAATATTATTTTCGGATAAAACTTTTTCTAATTTGTCAACATTTCTTGAGTGTGAACCATAATTTGAAATTTTAAAATATATTTTAGGATTTTTGAAAATATTAATTTTATCACCCCTTGGCACAATGGTTCCATTTGTATAGATAATTATATTTCCAACGTTATTTTTTGATAAAACTTTTTCAATTACCTTATCAATATTTTTATACATTAGCGGTTCTCCGCCAATCATTCTTACTTCGTAGCAATAATCAACTGCTGAAAGGAAATTGTCGAATGATTTTAACATTACATCTAAATCGTTATCAATTGGACGTTCATAATATTGCATCAGATTTGAGCAATTCTTACATTTTAATGAGCATTTTTCCGTTAAAACTAAATCGATGCTATTTACTTTCAAACTTTCCTTATCTCTGGTTGCATTAACAGAATAATTATATAAGTCTAATTGGACCTTACATCTATCTTTAGACCATTTAGTATTTATTTTTGTTATATCAAAGTTGTTTAATAAAAAATCAACATCATAAAAATTTTTTATTCCTAAGTCTGTAAGTTGTCTTTTCAGATATCTAAAATTTAATGATGCTATAAGAACGTTAGAGTCTGGATTTTTTTTTAAAATATCTTTGGCAGAAATAATTTCTACTTCTTCAAATTTTTTACCCCAATTATTAAAATTATTGTCTACAAAATAATTCACCATAATATTGTTTTGTGCTAGTGCTGACTTGATAAGAGATCCAAAATTTCCTGTTCCGAAGACTGTAACACCGTCTTTTTTAAATTTTTCTATTTGCTCATATGATTGAGCCTTGACTTCAAATGGAGAATTATAAATCATCTAGCGTTTGTACCCAGTTCAATTAATGTTGAATTAACTTGAATATTCATTTTTTGCAATTTTTAAACTTGTGCGATAAATATCTATATAAGATTACTTAAAAAATACAATATTAATAAATTACTCTATTTAAATGATAAATAAAAAAATATTTAACCTTAAAAACTTGGTTTATAAATTATCAGGTAGTAAAAAAAAAGTTGGTTTGTGCCATGGAGTTTTTGATTTATTGCATTTGGGACATATTAATCATTTCAAGGAAGCCAAAAAAAATTGTGACATATTAGTTGTCTCAGTTACTGAAGATAAATATGTTTCTAAAGGGCCAGGTAGACCGGTATTTGATCAATATCAAAGAATGGAGGCTTTATCAAATTTAGAGTCTATAGATTACGTAGTATTATCAAATAAAGAGTCAGCCGTTGAAACCATAAATAAAATTAAACCCAGATTCTACTTTAAAGGACCTGACTATAAAATATCTAGCCAAGATATGACAAAAAAAATTCTTCTCGAGAGAAAAGAAGTTGAAAAAAATTCTGGCAAACTCTTTATAACAAAATCTGAAAAATATAGTTCAAGCAATTTAATTAATAAACAGTTAAATATATTTAGTCAAAATCAGGAAACATTAATTAATAAAATAAAAAAAAAATATAATTTCGATAAAATAAAAAAAATTATAAATAATTTTAAAAAGTCAGTACCAATCATAGTTGGTGAAACAATTATAGATCAATATTTTTTTTGTGAGGCTTTGGGAAAATCAGGAAAAGAACCAATGCTTGTTTTAAGAGATAGTTTTAATGAAACTTATTTTGGAGGAGCTGGAGCAATAAGTAAACATACTGCGGAATTTTGTGAGAAACAAAAATTTTTATCAATTGTGGGAGAAAAAAAAGATAATATTGCCTTTATAAAAAAAAATATACCAAAAAATACGTCTTATTATTTATTACCAAAAGAAAATTCACCAACTATTTTAAAAAAAAGGTTTTTGGATGAGGTTACTAAATCAAAAGTATTAGGTGTATATTCATTAAACGATGAATTATTATCGAAAAAACAAGAAATACTATTAAAAAAAAAGTTTAAGGTATTATCTAAAAATTCAAATCTTACTATATTATCTGATTACGGTCACGGAATGATATCAAAAGATTTCAGAAAAGATTTAATTAAAAAGTCTAAATTTATTGCAGTAAATGTACAAGTAAATGCAGCAAACATTGGATTTCATACTTTAAAAGATTATCGATCAATAGATTTCATGATTATAAATGAAATTGAGCTGCGACACGAAATGCGAACAAAGGATAAAAAAATCGAAATTTTAATTAAAGAACTTTCAAAAAATCAAAATATTAAATATTTAGTTGTAACACGTGGTCTTTCAGGTGCTATTCTTTATGAAAAAAAAAATAATAAGTTTTATTTTACTGAAGCATTTTCCAAAAATGCACTAGACAAAATAGGTGCTGGTGATGCGATGTTATCAATAATGTCTATTTGTCTATATAATAAAGTAGATATTAATCTTTCTTTATTAATATCCTCATTAGCAGCAGCACAATCAGTGAACACAATTGGAAATAAAGAATCTATCAGCAAAGTCAAACTATTAAAAGAATTAGAACATATTCTTTCTTAAAATGATAAAAAATTTATCCCATATTTCACTTATGAGTAATTCTTTAAGTAAAGTAAAGAATTTCTATGTAAAAAAACTTGGTTTAAAAATAGTACATGAATTCAGAAATGAAAATAATGATCTTTATGGTTATTTTTTAAGTTCAAAAAACAATACTTTTTTAGAATTTTTTAAAACTAAAAAAAAAATTAATTTTAGTAATAGAAATAATCATTTTAAACATATTTGTTTTGAAGTCTCTAATTTAAAATATTTGAATAAAAAAAAATTTAATAATAAATTTGCTATTAAAAGAGGTAAAACTGATAAAATTCTTCAATTTTTCACAAAAGATTTTGAAGGAAATATTGTTGAATTTCATCAAAGAGATAGACTGTCTAAATTTTAAGAATGGAAAAATCTTATAATAAAAAATCATGCAGGTTATGCAAAAGCAAGAAATTAAACAAAATTTATTCATTTGCTAAAAATCCTATTGGTGATGATTATACTAAAAAACCAATTAAACCGAAATTGTATGATCTAAATCTAATTAAATGTTCAAATTGTAAATTTGTACAATTATCTAATGTTATTGATCCTAAAAAGGTTTATGGAGAATATCTTTACGTAACAAAAACTTCATTAGGGCTTCAAAAACATTTTTATAGTTTAGGAGAAAAACTTATTAAAAAAAATATAATAACTAAAAAAAGTAAAATTTTAGAAATTGGAAGCAATGATGGAACTTTATTAAATTACTTTTATAATAAAAGCAAAATGGTGGTAGGTGTAGATCCTGCTGCACATTTATTCAAAAATAAAAAGATTAAAAATATAAAAGGTTTATTTAATTTTAAATTAAGTAAAAAAATATTAAAAAAATTTGGTAGTTTTGATGTGGTAATTGCCAACAATGTAATTGCAAATATCGATAATTTAGATGATGTGTTTAAGGGAATTAAACAAATTATCTCAGATAATGGTTTTCTAATTATTGAAACTTTTTGTTTGCATGGAATTTTAAAAAATAATTTAGTAGATAATGTATATCATGAGCATTTGTCATATTTTTCATTAAATACATTTAAAGAGTTCTCAAAAAAATATAATTTATATCTTAAAGAAGCAGAGTTTTTAAAAGTTAAAGGAGGATCTTTAAGACTCATATTCCAAAAAAAATTTAATACGGAAAGTAAAAAATTAAAAAAATTAATAAAACAAGAAAATTCCATATTAAAAAATATGAATTTTAAATTTAAAAAATTACAAAAACTTAATATAGGTAATAAAAATAAAATTATAAAAATTATAAAAAAATGTTCCGATAAAGGTTTAAGAATCTTTGGCTTTGGAGCTTCGGTTGGTACCACTACATTAGTATATGATTTTGAGATTAATAATAAGATAAAATATATTTTTGATAATGAGAGAAGAAGATTTGATTTATTTATGCCTGGCACTCAAATAAAGGTTTTAGATCCTAAAAATCTAAAAAAACTCAATGCAGATTATATAATAATTTTTGCATGGAGATATGCACAACAAATTATAAGCAGAAATAAAAAATTATTTAGTAAAAAAACAAAATTTATTGTACCACTTCCTAAATATAAAATTTTGAAATGAAAAAAAAGACACTCATAATTGGTGGTTACAGAGGAATAGGGAAAAGTATTTATGAAACTATTAAAAAAAGAGGAGATATAGTTTTTTGTATTTGCAGATCTAAAATTAAAAAAAAAAATTTTATTAGCGCTGATATCACAAAAAAAGATGGAATTAATTTAATTAAGAATTTTTTTAAGAAAGAAAAAATAGATAACCTGATTTTTGCTCAAAGATATAGAGGAAATGATAGTGATGAAGAATATAATGTAGTTTTAAAAGCTACAAATAATTTAATTAAAATATCGAAATTTAAAAACAATAACTCATCAATAGTTATTTTGGGTTCAATAGCAAGTACTACTATTATTGGTGATCAAAATGACACTTATCATTTTACAAGAGGAGCTTTAGAAACATTGACAAAATATTATGCCTACAAATTAGGCAAACAAAATATTAGAGTAAATTGTATTCAACCAACTAAAATATTTAAACCTGAAAATAAAAAATTTTTTAGTAAAAAAAATAATAGAGACAGAAAATTAATTGAAAAAATTACTCCGATTGGAAGGATGGGAAATTCAATAGATATTGCAAACCTTGCAGAATTTTTAACTTCTGAAAAATCATCTTATATAACTGGAGTTATAATTCCAGTAGATGGAGGCTTAAGGTTAGTTGGACAAGAACAAATAGCAAAGATGTTTAAAAAATGAAAAATATTTTCATAACAGGTGGAGCGGGATATGTTGGTTCAGTTCTTACACCTTATCTTTTATCAAAGAACTATAACGTGACTGTTTTTGATCTTTTTATTTATGGAGAAACTTTAAAACAACATAATAACCTAAAAATAATCAAAGGAGATATGAGAGATAACGTTTTATTGAAAAAGAGTTTAGAAGGACAAGATCAAGTAATACATCTTGCATGTATTTCAAATGACCCAAGTTTTGAATTAAATCCAAAATTAGGTAAAGAAATAAATTTGGACTCATTTGAGCCACTTGTTGCTAATTCAAAAAATGCAGGGGTAAAAAGATTTGTTTATGCATCATCATCCTCTGTTTATGGTATTAAAGAAGAAAAAAACGTAAGCGAGGATATGTCTTTAGAGCCACTAACTGACTACTCAAAATTTAAAGCTAAATGTGAAAAAATACTTTTTAAATATAAATCAGATGACTTTATTGCCTCTGTAATAAGACCTGCTACTGTTTGTGGATATTCTCCAAGACAAAGGTTAGATTTGGTCGTCAATATTTTAAGCAATTTAGCATATCATAAAAGGGAAATTTCTGTTTTTGGTGGTGACCAACTTAGACCAAATATTCATATTAAAGATATGGTTAGAGCATATGAACTATTTATTGAAATAGACGCTGAAAAAATTAATGGTAAAATTTTCAATGTAGGTTTTGAAAATAAGACTGTTAATGAGTTAGCATCTAGTGTTAAGTCAGTAATTGGAAATGATGTAATTATTAAACATGTACCAACTGATGATAATAGATCATACCATGTTTCATCAAAAAAAATATGGAACGAACTTGGGTTTAAAGCAAATTATAATATTGAAGATGCTGTAAAAGATTTAAAAAACGCATTTGAAAAAAAAATATTAAATAATTGTCTAGATGATATAAATTATTTTAACATTAAAAAAATGCAAAATATTAATATGGTCTAAAATGAATTCGATTAAACTTAAAGAAAAAGCAAAAAAATTGAGAATTGACACTTTTAACGCATTTATTAAAAAAGGTGAGGCACATCTAGGAGGTAGTTTTTCTTGTATTGAAATATTAATTTCACTTTATGAAAAAATTTTAAAAAAAAACGATAAATTTATAATTAGTAAATCTCATTCATCTTATCCATTGTGTTTAATATTAAGAGCTAAAGGATTTAAGACAAAGCTTACCACCCATTTAGAAAAGGATGAAAAAAACGGTATATTCTGTACAACTGGAAGTTTGGGCCATGGATTGCCTATTGCAACAGGTATGGCTTTTGCAAGAAAAAAAAGGGAAAAAAAAGGCAAAATATTTGTATTAATAAGTGATGGTGAATGCCAAGAGGGTACTACTTGGGAGTCACTTTTAATAGCTACTAAACAAAAATTGGATAATTTAATTATAATTATTGATTATAATAAAATTCAAGCTCTTTCTAAATTAAAAGATGCGTTGCCACTTGATAGCCTGTCAAATAAAATAAAATCTTTTAATTGTAATTGTATTTCAATTAGAGATGGTCATTCATTTAAAAATTTAATTCCCGCTCTAAGCAAAAAAACTAAGAATAAACCTACAGTTATTATTGCTAATACAATTAAAGGAAAGGGTATAAAAGAATTTGAAAATGATCCAATTTGGCACGCCAGAAAACTACAAGGTCATGAGATTGAA
This sequence comes from uncultured Pelagibacteraceae bacterium, assembly GCA_902566805.1. Lineage (GTDB taxonomy): Bacteria > Pseudomonadota > Alphaproteobacteria > Pelagibacterales > Pelagibacteraceae > Pelagibacter. Next base: position 6,662 of record CACFKJ010000007.1, on the reverse strand, counting down.
ATTGGAAGAAAGCGATTGTTAAAATGAGAAGAGAGTTTGGAAAAATAATTAATGAGATTGCAAAGAAAGATAAAAAAGTTGTACTTTTAGTTGGAGATATAGGTTATGGAATATTTGATGATTTTAGAAGAGATAATCCTGATAAATTTTACAATTTAGGTATTTGTGAACAAAGTCTTATTGGAGTTGCTTCAGGAATGGCTTTGGAAGGCTTAAAGCCTTGGGTTTATACTATTACACCATTTTTAATAGAAAGACCTTTTGAGCAAATTAAACTTGATATAGATCAACAAAAAGCAAATGTAAATTTAGTAGGATTTGCAGACTATCCAACTCTTGGACCATCTCACAGTGAGCTAAATGCAAAAAAACTAATGTCTTTATTCAAAAACATCAAGTCTTTCTTTCCTAAAAATAGTAAAGAAACTAATAAAATTGTAAAAAAAACATATGGAATAAATGGACCAACATTTGTAAGTTTAAAAACTGACAAAACTTTAAAGAAAAAATTTTAAGTTATATCTTAAAATAATTTAAAAAATATAATGTAAGTATGGAATTTTTATCAAAAGAAGAAATTATATATTCAAAGAAGTTTTCACAAAACGGCTATATTATTTCTAAAATTGAACAAAGAAGATCTCTAAATTATATCAAAGATTTGATTATTAAATATTCAAACCTCATATTAAATAAAAAAAACATAAATTTAAATAAAATTCATAATTATGTATCTTCTAAACAATTAAATGAATTTAGACTTGATATAATAAATAAAATTAATAAGGATAAAAAGATTAGATATCATTATTTTAATACAGCAAGAAATTCTTTGTATACTTTAGCTGGTAATGAATTAATGATGCAAAAAAATATAAATCTTAGTATTCAATTTCCCAATGACGATAGCTCTTTACTTCCTATACATTCAGATGTTTGGTCAGGAGACTCTCCATATGAAATCAATCTGTGGATACCATTAGTTGACTGTTATAAAACTAAATCTATGTATATTCTTGAAAATAAATATATGAACAGATTTAATTATGATATTAAAAATCAACAAATTACAAATAGTAAACAAATTTTTAATTTAGTTAAAAAAAAAATAAAATGGTTAAAAGTGAATTATGGTCAATGTTTAATTTTTAATCAAGCATTGCCTCATGGAAATATTGTTAACAAAGAAAATGAAACTCGCTGGTCAATGAACTGTAGATTTAAAAGCCTTTTTTCACCTTATGGTGATAAAAAAATTGGTGAGTTTTTTGTGCCCATAACAACAAGGCCTATGACCGATATTGGTTTAAATTTTAAGTATCCATTTAAAAAATGAAAAGTTTAAAAGGGTATATATTTAGCAGGCCTTTTTTTGATGAAAGGGTTCCGCAGCATATACAAAATACAGTTTTAAGAGATTATTGTAGGATAAAAAGATTTAATTTGTTGCTAAGCTCTACTGAATATACATTTAAAAAAAGTATTTATATATTAAATGAAGTAATTGAAAATCTTAATAACTATGATGGAATTATTTTTTATAGTTTTTTACAACTACCAGAACAAGATACTGCTAGATTAAATTTATATAAATCAATACTAAAAAAAAAAAAAGAATTGCATTTTGTAGTTGAAAACTTAGTTGCTCAAAATAAAAATGATTTTAACAGAATAGAAAAACTTTTTTTAATAAAAAAACTTTCGCTTAAAGAAAATAATAGGTTCAAAATAGGTAAATTAAAAAATTTTGTAACTATTAACCATAAAAAAACTAAAAGAAATTATCTAGAAAGAATGAAATATAAAAAAATTCATTGTATGAAAATATCTAAAAAATATGGAAAAGATTATTGGGATGGAAACAGAAAATACGGCTATGGTGGATATAAATACCTTCCAGGATATCACGAACCTTTAGCAAAAAAGTTAATTAAAGAATATAATCTCAATAATTATTCTAAAATACTAGATATCGGATGCGGTAAGGGATTTCTTTTATATGAAATAAGAAAGATTTTAAATAAAATTAAAATAGTTGGTTTAGACATATCAAAGTATGCAAAAAAGAAAGCCAAAAAGGAGGTGAAAAAAAATATTATTTGTTACGATATAAATAAAAAACTAAAATTTAATTATAATGATTTTGATCTAGTATTATCAATAAATACTCTTCATAATCTTAAACTAGAAAACTTAAATCAAGCTCTTAAAGAAATTGAGAGAGTTGGAAAGAAAAAGTTCATATGTGTTGAATCTTTCAGAAATGAAAAAGAATTTTTTAATCTTCAATGTTGGGCTTTAACTGCCGAAACGTTGATCGACACCGAATCCTGGAAATGGATGTTTATGAATTCTGGTTATACTGGAGATTTTGAGTTTATTTACTTTGAGTAAAATTTACCCTAATTGCTCAAACCATTTTTTGGTAGCTTTAGTAATACTTTTTTTATCCCACAATGGTGCATTTTTCCAAAAATGAATATTTTTTAATAATTCCTTTACTCCATTTTCAAAAGTAACTTTTGGACTCCAATCCAATATTTTTTTTGCTTTATTAATATTTGCATGACTCTTATCCGGTTCACCGGGTCGTTTAGGTACAAAAGTATATTTATTACTTATCATTCTAGCCAACTTTTTAACTTTTATAGGTCTAGATGATCCAATGTTAATAATGTGATTTTTATTTTTTAATTTCATGCTCTTATAAAAAGCTTCAACAACATCTTTAACATTAATAAAATCTCTTGTTTGATTTCCATTTCCAACAATTGTTAAAGGTTTGTTAGATAATTTTTGTTTTAAAAAAACTCCCATTACAGCTCCATATGCACCTGATGTTCTAGATCTTAATCCGAATACGTTAAATAATCTTAATGAAATAAATTTAATTTTATATACTTCAGCCCAGTGTATAATTGTTTCCTCGGCAATATATTTTGTTAAAGCGTAAGGAAATTTAAGTTGAATTTTTTCATTTTCTGTCGTTGGATAATTTTTGGGTATTCCATAACAAGAGGATGAGGCAGCGTAAACGATATTTTTAACATTATTATGCCTCATGGCTTCAAGTATATTTATAGTCCCTGTTACATTTGTACTATAATAATCAGATGGATCAGTTATAGATGGCACTATATCTGCAATAGCAGCTAAATGAAAAACACAATCTGCGTTTTTAAAACATTTATCATTTTTATTTATTTTAGCTACGTCTTTTTTATATACATAAACTTTTTTATTTTTGCTTAGATGATTAATATTTCTTTTTCCTGCTTTTAAAATATCTAAAATAACAATGCTCTTTATTTTTTTATCTTTCAAAAGTCTATCAACTAAATGACTTCCAATAAATCCTGCGCCTCCGGTAACAATGACTTTCATTAACTGTTCACCTTTTTCATTAAAATTTCGTCGTATTTCCTAAATCCTTCATCTATATCTCCAAAGTAAGCTTGTTTTCCATTATCTAATACTAAAACTTTATTACAAAATTCTTTTATTGTCTTTCTTTCATGCGAACATATTACAGTTATTGAATTTTGAGTTTTTTCAATCAAATGTTTAAAACTTTTATTTCTAAATTTTTCATCACCTGTTGTCAAAAATTCATCAATTAAAAATATTTCTGTTTCTAATAAGAAAACAATAGCAAAAATTAATCTAAGTTTCATTCCTGTTGATAATGAAGAGAATTGATAATCTTTTTTATTCTCTAACTCACTAAATTTTAAAATGTTATCAATATTATTCAGGATATATTTTTTATCAAAACCAAGAATAAGTCCAATTAATACTATATTATTTTCAACAGAGTCTGCTGGCTCAGATAATGACCACGGCTCAATTATAGGTAAAAATTTTCCAGATACAATGACTTCAGAACCCTCTGAGGGTTTATAAATATTTGACAAACATTTAATTAGAGTACTTTTTCCTGAACCATTAGATCCAATAACACCTAAGCGATCTCCTTTTGACAATTTAAAATTCAAATTATTTAAGGCCCAAATTTGATCTAGTTTTTTTTTTGATTTAGAAAAAAATTGTTTTATTAAACTTTTTCTTAAAAAACTACTATCTAAATTTTTAACATTATAGGCTAAAGATAAATTTTTAACTATAATTTCCATTAATCCACCCAATATGTTAATTTATTTTTAAATTTTTTCGATAGATATAGTGATAAAATTAATAATAAAACTGTTGTTATGATTACTAAAATTATTGACAAGCTGTTCACAGATCCATTTATTAGACCTCCTCTAAAAAATTCAATATAATGGTATAAAATATTTGGTTGAATTAATAACAATTTGCTACCTAATTGATCTACCTCCCAAATAATCGGAGTAAAAAAGAAAAGTATTCCAAAAAAGACATTTATTGTATGTTCAAGGTCTCTAAATTTTAAGCATAAAATACTAAATAAAAATGTTACGCAAATTGCTGATACAAAGTAAAATATTAAAAATAAAATTAAATATAATAAAGACATTAAGTGAATTTGATCATTAATGATTAAGATTATTATAATTAGTGGTAAATTTAAAAGTAACGTTACTAAATTTTTATAAGTTGATGCAATACATAAAACAAAAGGATGAATATAAATATTTTTTATAAGACTATTATATGTAATACTAAATAAACCATTTGCGTCAGTTACAGACGAAAGAATTATTCTCCATAAACTAAATCCTACGTATAAATAAGTAAAAAAATCTAAAAAATTTTTATTCCATAATTTTGACCATAAAAATGCTAAAAGAAGCAATAGAAATAATGAACCAAATATTTCCCAAAATGGACCAAGAACTGTCCGATTAAATCTTGCTCTCATTTTTGTTTGAGCTAATTCATACCACAAATTGCGGTTTTTGAGTGATTGAATAAAAAGTATTAATTCATTGATCATTGTATTAATTATCTAATTTATAAAATTTAATATAATAAACAAAAATTTTCATGTGTGGACTAACAGGCTTTTATATACGAAATAATAGTTACGAAAAGTCTTTTTTATTTAAGAATTTGATTTCAATGACCAATATTCTTAATCATAGGGGTCCAAATGCAACAGGAACATGGATCGATGAAACAAATCATGTTGGTCTAGGCCATACAAGGTTATCCATAAGAGACCTATCTTCTAATGGAAATCAGCCAATGATTTCATCATGTAAAAAATTTATTATAATTTATAATGGTGAAATTTATGATACAAAAAATATCAAAAACGAGTTAATTAATTCGGGAATAATTTTAAAATCTTCATCAGACACTGAGATATTGCTAGAGCATATATCTAAATTTGGTTTAGAAAAAACACTAAAAAAAATTAATGGTATGTTTGCATTTGCCTTGTATAATATTGATAGACAAGTTTTGCATTTAGTAAGAGATAGAATAGGAATAAAACCACTATTTTATTATAACAATAATAATTCTATTGCTTTTGGATCAGAAATAAAATCGGTAAGACAATTTTTTAATTTTAAATCATCTATTAATTTAAAAGCTTTAAATTCTTTTTTAAAATTTGGTTTTAATAAAAATTATACATCAATTTTTAATGATCTAAACCAGGTAAAACCTGGCGAAGTGCTAGAAATTGATAAAAATTTAAAAATTAGAAAATATTTTTATTGGAGTTACAATAATATTTTTAAAGATAAAAAATCTAAAGATAGCCTTGAGGAAAATAAAAAAGAGTTGGAAAAATTAATTACTGACTCGATAAATATAAGATTGGTTAGCGATGTAAATGTAGGATCTTTTTTATCCGGCGGAATCGATTCAAGTTTAGTATCAAAAATAATGAGCGAAGTATCAGAAAAAAAAATAAATACTTATTCTGTTGGTTTTATAGAAAAAGATTATGATGAATCAAAAGAAGCAAAAGAAATTGCAAAAAATATTGGAAGCAACCATCATGAAATAATAATTGGTAAAAATGAACTATTGGAGGTGTTTGAAAAATTGCCAGAAATTTATGATGAACCATTTGCAGATTCTTCTCAGATTCCAACTACAATAATATCTAATTATTCTAAAAAGAATGCAGGTGTTATTTTATCTGGAGATGGAGGTGATGAATTATTTGGCGGTTATACTAGATATATGGATGCAGAAAAAAATCAAATTGGAAAAACTAATTCTAAAAATGTAATAAAAAAATTACTCGCTAAATTTTTTTTAAGAACAAATAATAAAACTCTTTCAATTTTAGAAAAAATTTTGAATAAAAAAAATCTACAAGAAAAAAGTAAAAATTTTTTAGAATTTGAAAATTCAAAAAAAAATTATGATGATTATTTGTGCCAATGGAGAAATTTGGATGAACTTCTTTATAGTAAATTTATTGACAAGAATTTAAAAGATAATAACGACTTTGATTATATTGACAGTCCTTACGAAAGATACATGGCCCAAGATATCGGTGAATACTTGCCTAACGATATTTTAACTAAAGTTGATAGAGCAAGTATGCATTCCTCACTAGAAGTAAGAGTTCCTTTATTAGATTATAGAATAGTTGAATTTGCTTTAAAATTGAACATAAACCAAAAAATTTACAAAGGTAATCAAAAGATTATTTTAAAAAAAATTCTTGAAGATAAATTGCCAAAAAAATTGATTAAAAATAAAAAAATTGGTTT